>CBDUUJ010000035.1:0-12547 GCA_965370205.1 uncultured bacterium | reverse complement strand
AGGTCCGGAACCTTACCCACCAGATGGCTCTATTTTAACCGGACAGTAGTGATCTGAAACAGAACACCCCATAAAAGATACCACCGTAGAACAGCACGGCAGTGCGTCTTTGAATTGAAAAATAAGAACGCACTGCCGTGCTGTTCTACGGAATATCTTAATTCCAATTCCTCAAAATAAGTATTTATTCTCTTAGCCCAGTCTGCCTGCAGAATTGAAAAATAATTAATGGGAATGTCCTAACGGATATTATCTGGATTATAATTACTACTCCCCGTAGACTTCCTGTAACTTATTTTTAAGAGCGTCCGAATACATCCCCTTAACCCGTTCGACAAGATGTTGCAGGTTATATCTTCTCAGCACAAACTCCTGCGCGTTCCTGCCGAGTCTGTCCCTGAGATTCCGGTCTCCAAGGAGTAGCAGTAATTCTTTTCCTGCCCGATCCACATCGCCCGTTCCAATAAGCACTCCCGTTTCGCCGTCCTTCACAATTTCAGGAATTCCACCCACATCCGTACACAGGCACGCCTTCCCAAGCGCCATGCATTCCAGAACTCCGAACGGCAGATAATCGAAATCCGCGAGATGAACCGCGACATCATACGCCGCGAAAATGTCCGCCGAGTCCTCACGCTCACCGAGAAACCTGACATTATCCGAGACCCCAAGTTCCCCCGCAAGCTTCTCCAGATTTCCCCGCTCCGCCTGGTCGGAGTCATAGCGTCCGCCGAGTATCGCACATGTCAGATTCGGATATTCCGCCACCACTTTCGGAAGCGACGATAGCAGCGTTTCCTGTCCTTTCTTCGGAGCGATACGGGTCGTTGTCCCGATCAATAAATCGGTTTCCGACAATCCCAATTCATCGCGAATTTTTTTCGGGTTTACTTTTTGCAAACCGAACAGATCGGGTGCGAGTCCCCATCCATATACAACGCTCTTTTGTGTCCTCGGAAAATACTCGGTCGCGACGGGGATATCCGCTTTGCTCGCCAGAAGAATTCCTGTGAGAAACCGGTCGGTCAGACCGTTCACAAATTTCCGGAACCGCGCCTCTGTCGGAGCGACACCGGTAAATGACAGCAGCCTCGCCGGGACTTTCGCAATCTTCGCGGCACGGGCGAACGCGTACGATGCCTGGTACTCGGTCAGGATTATGTGGATGAGATCGGCATCGATTTTCCCCAGGAACCGCGACATTTTTCCGATTTCGCTGAATGTTGTCCTTAACGCGTTCGGCCAGTTCGCGCCGGGCCATCCGAGTTTGCGACCGTACGCGGGACTCGCCATGATCGAAAACTCCGACGCGCTCAGGTTCTCGATCCCGAGCGAGTTGACCATGTCCACGAACGGTTCGCGGTCGATCCCCGGCCACCAGTAGCAGAACATGACATGGATCGCTTTATAGTTCGGCGACGCGGCCTTCAGATATTCAAGGAGCAGATTCCGCATGCCGGGATTGATGTAAATCCCAAGCGCATAAACAATCGTGCGGTCCCTGAGTGATAATTCATTTCTGTCAGAGGGATCGGTCATTATTGATTGGGAATTGTAGCATTCCACGTATTAGATTACATCGAAGCTCCTCAACGAACGCATCGATATCCTTTATCCCCGCAAGTTCCTCAAGCGATCCCACAAATTCCCTGTGCGGACGTTTCTTTCGATATTCCGGCTCCCTCGGCGGATGCGAGAGCCACCGTTCCATAAGATCAACTCGCGGATTAACAAGGAGTGACGCGGAATAGAAAATATAATCCCGCTTCCTCTGCATACTTGCGCCCGCGATCTTGCGATTCTCCAGAACCAGATCGGAGATACTCTCCCGATACACTCCCTCAACCCCCGTTTTTTCAAGCCCGTCGATAAGCCACGCGGAAATCAGATCGAAATGTTCATTGATTTTGCCCAACCCCTCCGTCGGAATCACCACCGACACAACAACATTCCCCGGATCAATTACAACCGCGCATCCGCCCCCGTGACGACGGAGAATCGAGACATCATCTTCCCGACACGCATCGATATTCAACTCCACTTCAGCTTTGCTTCCTCGTCCCGGCACAACGAATGTATCATCGGGACGATAAACCCGTAGCGCCGGTTTCCTGTCTCTGACCGCCGATTCAATCAGCGCATCGTCGAAATTGTACGAGCCGATTTCCATATTGCATCCAATCTGATATTCAGTATAACCCAAATCGCATACGCACCGGAAGGTGCATTTACCCATTCCCCACGCTTGTGAAACGCGTCACAAACCCGGCTTGACTATATATAATCCCAATGTGTATACTCCCTGCGACGATTTGTGATTTGAATCACAAGCCGGAAATCCCGATCTTAAAGAGGCTCCAATATGAAAATCGCCGTACTGATCAAGTACTGCCCTGATTCCGAGGCTGTCATCAGTGTCCAGGACGGGCAGATTATAACATCCGGCATCAAGTACTCCGTCAGCCCCTACGATGAATACGCATGCGAGGAAGCGCTGAAAATTGTCGAGACCTCGGGTGAAGGCGAGGTAATCGTTTTCAATGTCGGTCCCGAAAGCAACGCGAAAGGTATCAAGGACGAACTCGCGAGAGGCGCCGACCGCGCGGTGCATATCGTGACCGACCAGGAGGAATCCTGTCCGAAATTTGTCTCGGAACTTCTGGCAGTCGCGCTCCGGGAGGAGAATCCCGACCTGATCCTCTGCGGCTGGAAGGGGATCGACTATGACGCCGGCCTGACCGGGACAAAAGTCGCCGAGGCCCTGGGCATCCCGCATGTCAACATCGTGACCAAACTCGATATCGCTGACGGTAAAGCAATCTGTCACAGGCAGGTTGACGGCGGCGAAGAGGTGGTTGAGGTCTCGCTACCCGCGGTTATCGGCGCTCAGAAAGGCCTGAATGATCCCCGATATCCATCGCTTAAGGGAATCATGAAGGCGAAGAAAAAACCCGTAAAAAAAACCACTCCGTCTGAACTGGGCGTGGAGCATCCCGGTGATAAGGCTGGATATATCGGTTTTAAAAATCCCCCGGCGAAACAGGCCGGGAAAATGTTTGAGGGTCCGGAATCCGCCACGGAAGTGGTTCGTCTTCTCCGCGAGGAGGCAAAGATTATTTAAGTAAATTTTCAGGATTCACCTTGAGAGGAAAATAAAATGGCAAATGACATACTTATCATAGCTGAACATCGCGGGGGAAAGCTCAAGAAAATCACATCCGAAACCATCGGCGCGGCGAAAATGCTCGCCGGCGATCTCGGCGGTGATGTCCACGTCGCCGTGCTCGGATCGGGCGTTCAGGCGCTTGCGGATGAACTCGCTGAATTCGGGGTTCCAGTATCGCTACTCGATGACCCGAAACTCGAAAATTATTCCTACGACGCCTACTGCCAGGCTCTCGTGCCGTTTATTCAGAACCGCGACTACGCGTTGATCCTGATGGGCGCCACACCGACCGGTCGCGATCTATCTGCGACGCTTTCATCAAGGATCAAGGCGCCGACCGCAACCGACTGCACCGGCCTGAAAATTGACGGCGGCAGCGTGATCGCCACCCGTCCGATTTTCGCAGCAAAGGTTATCTCCGAATTTTCTATCAATGCCAAACCCGCGATCGCGACAATCCGTCCGAACATATTCCCCGCCGCTGATAAATCAGATGGCGGCGCGGTCGAGACAGTCCCGTGCACTATCGGCGACCTAAGCGCGGTAGTGAGTGATGTCATCCAGAAAGCCGCAGGAAAAATCGAGCTAACCGAGGCCGACATCATCGTGTCCGGCGGACGGGGCATCAGGGACGCCGCCAATTACAAAATGATCGAGGATCTCGCGGAGGCCGCCGGCGCCGCAGCAGGTTCATCCCGCGCGATTGTCGATGCCGGCTGGGTCGAGCACTCCACACAGGTCGGCCAGACAGGAAAAACGGTCAGCCCGAAACTCTACATCGCGGTCGGCATCTCCGGCGCGATCCAGCATCTCGCGGGCATGTCATCGAGCAAGGTGATTGTCGCGATCAACAACAATCCCGACGCGCCGATCTTCAAGTTCGCCGACTACGGAATCGTCGCCGACGCAATGCAGACAGTCCCCCTGATGATCGAGGAATTCAAAAAACTCACATCAGGCTGACACCGAATTATTGCCCTTTGCTGATTGGTACTTCACATTACTGGTAGGTACTTCACATTACTGGTAGGTACTTCACATTACTGGTAGGTACGTCACGTGCCGGGCGGGGTGTTAATGATTTTGGTGTTTCTGTTTTGGGGGGTGTTTCTGTAAGCGGGGTTTAGGGTGTTGCGGGTGTTTCCGTTTCCCAACTGAATTTTTTCTTTTTTTTCGTTTCTGGCGAACGGCGGGGTTCCGTTTATTCATCGGGATTGCGGGCGGATTTTATTGTTCCCGGGAAACGGCGGCGGATCGCTTGATTTGGGGTGTTTCCGTCGCATCGGGTGTTTCTGATGCAGGGATGTTGGGTGTTTCCGTTTCGGGATGTTGCTCGTTGTAATTGTTATTAGTGGATTGCATTGTGGGTTATCCCATAGACTAATAGGACAGGAAAGAGGGTAAATGGCGAGTGGGGGGGGATTAGTAAAATTTTATTCCCGGGAAACCAATCCGAATCATAAGGAAATTCTAGGTTTACAATAAATTATAGTACTGCATTAATGCTGAAGTTATAATGTTGACTGCAACTGATGATGGAATCTGCAATATACCTTGTGCTGACTTAGTAGCCATATTCCCAATCCATTCGGAGACACGACGACCAAGGCTCCTACTACTTGTAGGTTTTGGATCTTCTTCAATTGCCTTTCTAAGATCTTCAATGTCAATATCATCAATGCCAAAAGACATTAGATGTTTCTTTAAACTTTCCCAATTACCAGGTAAAACCACTATAGAAGCCCTTTGGATAACTTCTGAACTCCCTGCTGCATAATTGCCAACATTACCCCAAATATTTGTATTAAAAACGTTACTCACGACTTCGTCTAATACGGGTGCACTCTTCGAAGAATCAATCCATTCTTCGGGTATTGAAGACTCAATTTCCAGTGCAAAATTTAATATTCGGTTTCTCACTGTCTCTACAATAGAGATTATTTTGAACTTATCCAATGAAAACCAAGCGTTCAGAAGAACCATCCTCTCATATATTTCCGAACCTACTATCGGTAACAGATTCGGTGGCCATGCAAATTTAAGACTCCCTGCATCTTTTTCAATCATACTATTTAATGCGCTGATCCCTTGTCTAAATCGAACCTCACTTACGTAATCTCGATATTCTTCAGGAATAGATAGGATTGGTATTGGAACATTTGTAAGACCACTTCCATAAGGACCAGAAAAATTCCCATATGAATTACAAGAAATTACTCTATAATCTGGTAATTCTTCATCAGGATTATAACCATCTAACTCTGACTGAACCCAATTTATAAATTCTTGGTTCATTAATCTTGCAGCAAATATTCTACATTTTCTCAATATCGATGGTAAGTCGGTAGTTGATTCAACTACTGATTGTTGAATATCTCGTAAAAGGTCCATATGGCTAACCTCCTAAAGCTAACAAATATTACACCACATCCATTCTTTTATCAAGAAAATCCCGTCTTTTCCAGGCCGGGCTACTTGCTTGCTTATTAGGATGTAGTCATAGCATATCAATCTGCTTTTGGTATTCACCTTCGTTCCAGAACTCGTCGAAAAATTCACCAGTTGCGTACCGAAGGTAGAGAACTCCTACTTGATCATCCCCAATATCATAGTCAATACTGTTCGATGAACCTGTTATTTCCCATGTGAGCACAAGCGTGTTGAATACCTTATCTCGTAGTACAATGTACACTTCTGGAATCTTACCATTCTCTTCCAGTGTTGCGTATTCATTTGTTATCGTGATGTTTTTATTATTAATGTCATCTCTGTACTTCTCAAAAACCATTTGCTTGATATCATTAATAAGAGTAGTTTCTGGCAACCACCGAGAGAACTGAACAACCTTTCGCCCAGCTTGTAAACCGAGAGCTCGTTCAAATGAGTCAATGATGGTGTCTTCGTATTCAAACAAATGCCGTGTAAACTGGAATTTCACTTCAATACCACCAACAATTCCTGATTCGACATAAATGATAATCTCTACCGGTACGTTGCTTTCAGACATATTGGGGCTGGTCATGAATTCACCGTAGATACTGTATGCTTCAACCCCTTCAAAACTTAAATCCTCAACGCGTGTATCTGTATTGAGAGTGGTCGGCATAGTACTTTTTTGTATACCCAAATTGTACTCACCATAACCCGTAATTACCGATTCGTTGGTCGGTGATGGAGTAATAGGAGCACATGAAGCCCAATGTAGTAAAAACATCAATGCGGTCAAAACAAGTAATAACGATATGGTGGGTTGATAACGTGCCACAGGTTTCATACTCTACCCCTTTAACAGGAATTTAGCATTTTGTTAATCCGATGATTCAGGCTATCAATTCTAAAATCAGGATATCAGCCTTCCTTTGGGTTTACCGCCAGATAGTCGTTGATAAGCACAGTCATGGCCTCAGTGAACGTTTCACGCGCCTGCCGCTTGATATCTGCCCTTGGTGCATACCCAAGGAACTTAGTTTCCCAAGTTCCCATCACCCCCCTTATGACGATAGACCCATCAGGACTATAACGGTTAATTATAGCATGCTGATGTACAGCAAGGGAATACGAAATGCAGTAAGAATTTAACTCTCCCAATTCCAATACCTGCACTGTGGCATATAAATCGGCATAGTTAAAATCGTAACGCGAAGGGTCGTCATATACCTGAATGCCGGCAATCCGCAGTTGGGCCTCGATGTGATTTAATAACTGGTCTTCCGTTATACCAGTGTCATCGGCAGCGCCACAAAGTTCCGCATAAACCCTAAAACATGTTAATCCTTTTAGGGTATCCCTTTGCTCAGAGGCATAAATGAATACAGGTTCTTCCGATGTGGTCTGAGCTGACACACCTGTTATCAGTAGACAGGTGAAAAGTAGTACTACTACAACTAATCCTTTCATTGTGTGTCCTCCTTCCCGCTATAGCGGAAAAATCATTATTTTGACGTAGTCCGCAATTTCTCTCGGCGTGATTTTCTCTTTTTTAAGCTAAACCGTTTATAGATGCGATTCGTAATCATTTGTTGTTGGATGGACTGGGGGTATTATATCAGATATGTCGGTGAGGGGAATGTGGATTGGACGGCGAAAGTCGGGGGAGGGTTGGGTGAGTCACGGTAAGGTCAGGCACCTACAAGCTCGAAGACTCGCTTGTAGGCGACACTGGTTGATCTTTCGTTTGTAGGCGACACTGGTTGATCTTTCGTTTGTAGGCGGCACCCGGGGGGTTGGGATTTGCGGGTGTGCCAATGGGTCGTTTGTCTGGTAAGATTAGCTGGTCATGCGATTCATCCACAAAATTATCCCGCTCATTCCGAATCCACTTGTACGGATTCCCAAGGTAATGATTCCCAAGGTGCTGAATTCCAAGGTGCTGAATTCCAAGGTACTGATTTCCAAGGTACTGAATCCATTGGTGCTGATTTTTCTGGTGCTGATTTTTCTGGTGCTGATTCCCCTGATGGTTATCAGTTGTAATTCACCGGATGCTGAGATATCGGATATCAATGACCCGGACGAGGCATCGGTCGACGAGAACGAATACATTCCGCCTGACGATCCCACCGAGGGGCTTGAACTCGGCGACCCGGTGCTGGGGCGCGAATATTTTCTGGGTGAGAATCGCGGGAAATGCCTCGACTGTCACACGCTCGACGGGGTCGGGAACAATCGCAGTTACGACGTGGAAGGTAACAAACGCGGTTACGACGTGGAAGGTAACAAACGCGGTTACGACGTGGAAGGTAACAAACGCGGTTACGACGTGGAAGGTAACAATCGCAGTTACGACTGGGATGTTTGGGCGCTCGATGACACCGGGCTGCGCCGCGAACCGGAATGGCTCGCGATTTTCATCGATAACCCGCGCAACCTTCGCCCGGAAGTCGCGCGAATGCCGCCGTTCAGGGGCGACAGCGACGGCGCGGCGATCGCGGATGTTGTCGCGTTCCTGATGACTCTCCGGAAACCGGTCGAGCATCCGGAATCGACCGACATAAAACCCGACGATGAACCCGATCCGAATTTCGACGGCATCGGCGGCTTCACGGGTCACAACCAGGGCGGATATTGATCCATAGCAAATGCTGTAGTATTGCGCGCAGGCTCCCCCTCTCCATGATAGAATATGCCATCATTTCCGTGGTCCCTTCAAAGACGGGAGGAATTTATGAATGTTTATCTGCCTCGATTAATTGTCATTTTACTTTTTGCGTCGGCTCTCGCGATATTTGCGCCGGGAGTTAACGCGGATGACGACGGTCGGCTTGCGATGTTCGGTGCGGCGATCAGTCCCGACGGAAATCAAATCGCGTTTTCATGGGTCGGGGATATCTGGGTCGCCGATATCGATACGGGTGGATGCAGTCGCGTGACCGACCATGTCGCGCAGGACTGGCATCCGGTCTGGTTTCCCGACGGTTCGAAAATCGCGTTCACGTCCAACCGCGACGGGAACGACGATATCTACTCGGTCCCGGTCGCTGGAGGGGTTGCGACTCGTCACACGTGGTATGGAAATTACGATGTCGCGCTGGATGTCTCCCCCGACGGCGAAACGATTCTCATGCGATCCTATCGAAGGCTTTATTCATCCGATTTGTTCGAGGTCGATATTCATGGCGGACTTCCCAGACCAGTCACCCGCGACGCCGGAGTCAACCGCGAGGCGATGTATTCGACCGACGGAAATGAAATCGTTGTCTGCCGGGGATCGAAAGGCTGGACGAGACGCGGGTACAACAGCTCAAGCGATACGGATATCTACGTCATGAACCGTGACGGCACCGGCATGCGATGGGTCGAGAACGGCTACGATGGAATCGATTTCTGGCCGTGTTACAGTCCCGGTGACGAGTTCATCTGTTTCGTTTCAAATCGGGACGGGATGGAAAATGTGTACCGGATTCCGTCGAGCGGCGGTCCGGCTGAACAGTTAACTCATTTCAGCGACAGGCCTGTTTTATTTTTATCAATTGCCGAGACCGGACGTATCGCGTTCATCCAGGATTTTCATCTCTGGATAATGGACCCGGATGAAACCCCGCGAATGCTCGATCTCGACATCTCGAGCGAGCCGAAACATTCGCAGGAAGTCCGCATGGATATCTCCGGCAATATCACCAGGATTGAGCTGAGTCCTCTCAGTACACATATTGCATTGATCGCGCGCGGCGAGCTGTATATCGCAACCCTGTACGGTCCCGATGAAACCGTGCCGCTCGGCGATCAGCGATTCCGGGAAGCGGTACGTATCACCGATTCATCCTCCCGCGAGAGTGATGTCGCGTGGCATCCGGACGGCGACTCGATTGTTTTGATAAGCGACCGCGACGGCAATAACGATGTCTATGAAATAAATCTGCGGACTTACGAGTGGACAAGAATTACGAATACACCTGACGAGGAATATCTGCCGAATTACTCACCCGACGGAACATGTCTCGCGTACTACCGTGGAAATGACAAACTGATTATAAAAAACACTGAAACAGGTTTTGAAAAAGTCGCGCTGCATCAGAATCTTCAAACATCCCCGTGGCCGACGACTTACATCTGGTCGCCGGACTCGAAATTGATCGCGTTCAACGGTGATGACTCCGCGTCGGTTGATGACGTTTTCGTGTTCAATGTCGACGACGATAATCCTGAACCTGTCAATATCACTCTGCATCACGACGGCGATTATCTTCAGGGCTGGTCGCTCGACTGCGAGAGTGTCTATTTCATGAGCAGCAGGGATCAGGCGTACGGGCTTAACGGCTGGGGCTCATGGAATCGTGGATACTCGCTCTACAACATTCCGCTGAAAAACGTCCCCTCACCAAGAAGCGACGTTCTCGAATTTCCCGATGAACCCGAAGATGATGAAACGTCGGATGATGTCGAAGAAGAGAATTCCGACACTGAAACTGAAGAGGAACCGGAAATAGAAATCGATTTCTATCGAATAGAAGAACGCGCGAGGCTTGTTTCATCCACTCGCGGCGGCGGACACATTGCTGCGCTTTCACCCGACTGCGACCTGTTTGTCTATGACTCGGACGCGCTCGGAAAACCCGCACTATGGAGCGTTCCTTTCGAGGGCGGCGGCGCGACCCATATCGCGGATGTTCCCAGCGGCGTGAATGAAATCGAATGGCTCGCCGACGGCAGCGGTTTGTTCTACCTCACTGACGGCAAAGTTTATTACTGGGAAAAGAACTCCGGCTCTGTCATAAGGATGCCGACTTTCGGACGCCTGACAGTCGATCTCACCGCAGAACGTCTGCAGATGATCCGCGAGACCGGTCGAATTCTCGAAAATCATTTCTACGATCCCGATTTTCATGGAATCGACTGGAACGAGGCAGTCGATTACTACACGCCGCTGGTCGAGCAGACCCCGGTTCCTGAGGATTTTTCACTCCTCATGCGGATGCTTTTCGGGGAGCTGAACGCAAGTCATCTCGGCTGCTGGACATCCGGAAGCAATGAGGGAATCGGTCTGAATACAGGACATCCCGGTCTCGAATTCGATCCGTTCACCGACGGACCGGGGCTTCTTGTCACGAAAGTCTGGCCGAGAGGTCCTGCGGATTACGATGAACCCCGTATCGAACCCGGCGAGTGGGTCCTGGAAATAAACGGTGAGCCAGTCTCGCCTCAAAATAATTACTGGGCACTTCTCGATGACTCGGTCGCAAGATCAACAACGCTCAGGGTCGCATCGGATCAAAACGGAACCAATTCGCGAATTGTCACACTTGCTCCCGTGATCTGGTGGGAGAGCGATCCCGACTCGTTCTCATTCTGGGAAATAATTTATTTCGACTGGGTCGAGGAAAAACGCGCGATTGTTGAGACCACCTCGGATGACCGGATCGGCTACGTGCACATAAGCGGAATGTCGGGTGAGCAACTGGAGCGATTCACGCAGGAACTTTTCAGCGAAAATTATGACAAAGAAGCGTTGATTATCGATGTCAGATTCAATAGCGGTGGAAACACACACGAGCAGCTTCTGGACATCCTTTCCCGTCCGCAGTTCGGATGGAAACAGGGTCGCGACGATGTTCGCATCCAACAGCCCGCGAGACGATGGGACCGTCCGACTATTCTTTTAATCAATGAGCGAAGTTTTTCCGATGCGGAAATTTTTCCAGCGGGATTCCGCGCGCTCGGACTTGGGACAATCATCGGCGAGACCACCGCCGGCGGGGTGATCGGCACGTGGAGTTTACCGCTTGTCGACGGTATCACCTGGATTCGAACTCCCCGGAACGGATGGTACACAATCGACGGCGAGAACATGGAAAATCTTGGAATCGAGCCTGATATCTTCGTCGAGCAGGATTTAAACCACATCCGCGACGGAATTGACGACCAGTTAAACTACGCGATTGAGTATCTGCTTGAGCGGATTTAAAATAATCTAAGAATTGAATCACCTTTGTTGTATGGTCATCTTTCTGGTGTAGTCATCTTCCTGGTGTGTAGTAACAAGATATCTATGCCGCCCACAAACTTACTGCAAAAATGGTCAATCCCGGATAACCTTCGGGTTTGTGGGTGTCTTTTTTCAGTTCAACCAATCAGAAATCAATTATCATCCTTCACCAATCAATTATAAAACAACAATATGACTATGCCGCCCACAAACTTGATGCAGACACGGTCAATCTCAGATGATGTGCGGGTTTGTGGGTGTCCATAACGGAAATGACTTCCTATCAATCCTGATTGGTCCTTCAACATCGTTCAACCAGTCTCCTGCACTCGACCAGTACCAATCCTCCGGTCTTTCCACTAATCCCCGTTTTACGGGATTCCAATGTATGTAATCCATAATCTCCGATATTAATTTCGGATCGATAACGGTTCTATCATGACCTCCGCCATCCTGCCAGAATCTGTAACGTGGTTTCTGAAATCCTGTCGCCATGAATCTGAGAGAACCAGGATTGCTATCCTTTAGGAATTCGATTGTTCTTCTGGAGACAGACTGTTTTATCGATTTCAGGATATCTGAGATGGAATAGATTTCGTTTCTCGGCCAGATTAACAGATGAACATACTCGGGCATAATTACATAAGCCCAGACATCGAGATTGTGGGCAGCCTTCGCCTTATTGACAGCCTGAATGAAATACATCCGGGTTCGGACATAATTGAGGAATTTCTGTCTTTTATAACAACTGAAGGTCAGGGAGTGAGCGTAACCGGGAATATTGAATCTCTGATACTTGTTTTTCTTAATCTGGTTGATCATGGGTTATTTCCGGTTTGTATAATATGAACGTATCTACCGGGGAAAAGCTGACATGGAACTGTGATTTTATTCATTTTTTAAGGGACACCCACAAACCCGAAGGCTGTTGGAGGATTGGTCGGAGCAGGATCAAGTTT
>CBDUUJ010000034.1:0-12553 GCA_965370205.1 uncultured bacterium | reverse complement strand
CTTGCATTGCTCTAATCCTGCCGGGGTTCTTCTCCCATGACTGGAGTGGGTTAATGGCCAGGATTTTTCTCATTGAGAACGACCGCGATTTTGCAGACTGTCTCTGCCGTATCCTCGAAACAGAGGGCTTCGAGGTCATTTCGGCTGAGACGGTTGACAATGCGCTTGAAAGTATATCGGATCTCCAGCCGTCAGTAACAATCATCGATCTGCACGACGGCGTGGATATCGGAGCCGAGGACTTCAAACGCCTGACAAGTGCATCACCCGATCAGCCAATCCTCGTCACAGCCAACTACAACACCCCTGAAATTGCCTGCAAAGCGCTCGGTGCAGGCGCTCATGACTACATCCTGAAGCCTTTCAGTACGCGCGAGATTCTTGAGAAAATCCACTCACTGGCAGGAACCAAAATTGATAAACCCTCTCAGGTAAAACTCGAAAGAATCTCCGATTCAATTCATTTCATTTCCAACATCGACGACATCCTTCGCATTACTCTCGATCAGCTCGCCTCCACCCTCCATATGACGGACTGCCTTATCGCGCTAAGGGGAGAACCCGTCTTTACCGTCGCCGCTTCACGGGGCTACACTCCCGACCCGACATCGCGTCTGATCGGCCTTTCAGAAAAGATACTCGAGAATTTGCGCACCGGATGCGACGACCCCCTCGCTCTCTCCACCGATATCGCGGGGGAAATCGTCGCAAACCTGGGCGTTATCGAGCATTGTCCGTTCCCGACGCTTATGCCGCTCATTGGACGGGACACGGATAATGAATCGAACATGCTGATGGGATTCGTTATGGGTCACGGTTCCCTTGTACTTGACGAAAATGATCTTCTCGAGATGGAAAAATTCCTCTCGCAGATCACAAATGAACTGATTGTGTTGAACAGGGATGGGAACCTGATTGGAACAATTGAGAAATTCGATCAGGAGGGCGAGTTCCTGATTCCGGAAATTCCACGCGATGATGCCATTAACATAATTCTTGACAGATTGAGCCTGTATCTGAAACACGAGCATGACTTATTCTGGATACGGCTTGTCATCGATGAGGCTGTAAACAACGCAATCATTCACGGTCATAACGAGACCCTCGAAAATCCAATTACAAATCTGAAAATCAGATTCTCTGCAGGACCGGAACGCCTCATGCTTACTATCGAAGACACCGGAAGCGGGTTCGACCACCGGCATATCCCCGACCCCACTTCCGAGGAGAATCTCATGAGCATCAACGGTCGGGGAATTTTCCTGATGCGTAATGTTATGGACGACGTTGTCTTCAATGAATCGGGAAACAGGATATCCCTTTTGAAAAAACTGGATGGAAAACCCCTCGGTCCTGAAAAAATCGGGGTGGCAGACACGGAGCTGGTCTGGTAACTGCAGAAAAAAATATAAATCAAATTCCGAAAACATACATCACTGACGGGAAATTCACGTCCCTGGCAACCATCGAATTTCCCATTGGAACCCCATTAATATCCACTCACTCACAGGAGCCCGATCCCACTCATCGAATTTCACGGTCGGGCTCCTCTCCTTTTCTTTATATTTTTTTCCACTTCATTCAGGATCGCTTAACACTCGCATCCCGACCGGCGCCTCCTCCTTTCCGGCTTTTCCGGTAATGGCGGGTTATGAGGTGTGTTACAATTCCTGATAGAATCCTCTGGAAATTAATAAATGCTAAAGAATCTTCTTTTTTTTTTGATATGGGTTAATAAGATTGAATCCTTCACGCGATAATAATAATGATGAGAAGGACCGCTGGGATATCTCCCGGTGGGATATTCATTCGACCGATGGTCCTGATGATTTTGATGAACCGTCCGAGGATAAGGATCCGGACGCTGATGAAGTACACCTGGAAGTGCTCGATGGCCATGACGATGAATATTACAGCCGTCGTTCCATCCTGGTGAAGCGGATTCTCCGGTTCATCGCGACTCTGGCACTGATTTTTTTCGGCACCGCCTTCGTTTTGCCATCGGTTATTAACGGTGTCAGGGTGGCCATCAAGAGACCTGTCGCGCCTGATTATTATGATCTCATCGATACCGGCGGCTATATGCTGCGGTTCGAACGCGAGGAGATACGCTACTCAATCGTGATACCGGATAATTACCCAGCTGACGCACTCGATTACCTTGAGCAGCCTATGGCAAGAGCGATGGACAGTTGGAGCGATGCCCTGGGTGACCGCATCGACTTTATCCCGGCTCCCGCAACCGGCTCGGACGATCTTCTTGTGCACTTTGTAACCGACCTGAATTCCGCCGGTCTCGCCACTTTGAGACCGGGCAAACGATACCGCCCGGAAATTTTCATCCGCATTAACATATCCGGTCCAATGCCGTCACTGATAATGCTCGAAACCGTCGCATGTCATGAACTTGGTCACGCTCTGGGCCTCTGGGGTCACTCCGATTATGAAGGCGACTGCATGTATCCTGTCGTTGCCCGCAGAACACCATCATCGCGGGATATCCGGACCATGAGAAAGCTCTATGGCCTGAACTGAGGTATGCAATGAATCGATCCGATAAATACAAACGCAGATCGAATAATCAGAGTGCGAAACCGCCACTGAAAAACGATAAAAAAAACACCGATACACCACGGAGCGGCACAACCCTCAACCGCTTTTTTGCTTTTTCGGAGGCAATACTGAGATGGGGCCTTATCGTGGTCATTTTATGCCTGCTTGCCGGAAGTCTCTCCATTAGCAAAACCGATAAAAATACCGCGGATCAGCTTGCTTCTGAATTTTCCGAACTCGAACATGAACGTGCCGAACTTCTGAAAGAACTAAACAGCTTCTCCGATCCCGAATGGCGCGCCGGCTACTGGAAATGGAGGACAAAGAGCCACAGGCCCGGCGAGTACTATATCGATTTCCAGTGATCCGCACTGCCGGAAAGGCAAAACCATAATCCAAATAGGGATGATCAATATAAAATTTTGAATATACAGCAGACATGCATTACAATAAAGACTGGAAAAGGTGAATTGCATCTGACTTGAACTTATAGTAAAATATTACTATACGCCGTCTTTGCGCGGCTATAATTTACTGCTTTCATATCCGGAGGCTAAAGATGTTTTTCAGGGCACCCACATCTGTATTGATTGCTGTACTGCTTTTCTTTTTTACTTCCTGCGCACAGGGACCGGGTAGCGGCATACCGACTTCTCCGGATTCCCCGGACATCCATCCCGCTCAATCACCATCCGTCGGTACACTCGAACCCGGGCATAATCTCCTTGGATACTGGAATATAACCGTGGATTCCGAGGCTCTCACATGTGAAGCGGCTCCCCTCAGAATCGGGGAACTGCATCTGAACGTGCTTACATGGCTCGAATACGGCCCGTGCACGGACTGCCTTAAGATCAAGAATTTCGAAAAGCTCCCCAATAAAAACCTGCAGTTCGACATCGAGCTTACTCACCCTTTCACACAGCCGAACCTCTCAGGATTTGACGTCCGGGGTATCGCCATGTTCGGCGGGGATTTCGATTTCCCCGCCATGGGTGTCACCGCATCGAGCATTCTCGAGGACAATCCCGAGCTGCTGGATCCCGACGGCCACACAACGCTCTATAATCCCTTCACCGTGAACAACGGCCTGCAGGGGTATCTCAAGGGTAAAATGGCTCCCGATTTCGCCGCGCCCAATACCAATTTAAACGCCTTCAAAGTCTTTTATTCAAACTCCAACAGGCGCTATTTCCTCGCGGGCGATACTCTCACTTCCGATACCCCCTATGTCATCAGCTCGCCATTAACCGTCTTCACTTTTGGTTACGCCATCGACGCTTCATGGGATACACCGACCACCCCGATCACCGTTCCCGACAGCTTCCCCATTACAGCCAACAGCCTGGAGGCTTATAAAATCGAGACCGGCCTCAACAATCCTCTTGCTTTGACTGGCGGCTCTACCGCAATCCTGACCATCGATGTCTATGACTGGCAGGGAGCCGGCACCATCGACGCCGTGCATATTGAAGGTCCCTATTTCTGGGATGGCCTCATTGAGGCGACCGAAGATACAGGTGGTCCGGGCACAAAAAGATTCTCCTGCGAAATTGTCAATGATTATGGTTACGTCGACCAGGGCAACTATCCCGTCGCTGTCCGCGTGCTCGATACCGCCAGCGTAACCACCCCCGGCACGCTGATCGATAACATCTGCTATAAAGTTATCCAGGTTCCCGTGGCTCTCAACCATCCGCCCATCTGCGCAGCGGAGGTCTCAAATAACGAGCCTGATCCCGGCGAGGAAATCACGTTCACCGACACATCCACCGATCTCGAAGGTCCCGGCGACCTGGATATAAGCGAGTGGGACTGGGACAATAACGGCTCCTGGGATGATGAAGGTTTCGAAATCACACACACCTTCAACGATCCCGGTGTCTATTATGTCAACCACAGGATCACCGACAAGTCCGGATCGGTTGATGAACTGAATGAACCTCTGATCATCGATGTAGGGATGTTCATCACCCTCCAGGAGGACCTTGACAACAAGCCCATCGGCATTAATTATCACTACAGGTCAATGGATCACGAATACGATTCCGGTGGAATCATAGATGTGGAAGATCCGGACGGCCCCTGGGATTTCACCACCATCGGTCTTACTGTCGGACCGAACTGGATGAGGGTCCTTGACGACTCCGACATCGAAGTGAGCGGGTTCGTCAATGATTTCAACTCCGCGACCTCCCTTTTCGTCAAGTTCGAAGATATGTTCGACCCGTTCTTCCCCATTCTCTACCAGGCGGAAAATCATTACTTCACATCCGAGAAGCTGTATGTTTACGGCTTCCACGACCCGTATGTAATCGGATCATCGCCGTTCGGACCTCCCGATACGATAGACAGCCTGGCAATTCCGTATCCCCTTACAATTGATACCGATTACTCCTTCGATATCAACGAGCCTGGTTTCATTCTCAACTACAGCGTGAAAGCAATCGGACAGGGCGATGTCACCGTCCCATATGACGGCGGAACCACATATGGCTGTCTTCTCGTACGATATCGTTTCAGTGTCTCTGCAGCCGATCCCGTCAACGGGGCCACGCTGAATTTCGCTTTCATATCCGACAACGGGATGGTTGTCGCAAATGTGATCGCGGTCAACGATCCCCCGTCTTACAACTGGAATACATCCACGAATAAGATTGATTCAGACGGAATGACACTCTTCCAGGCTCTGGACACAATTGAACAGGACTGATTTTATTATCATAAGTATGAAATAACTTTCCCCCTTCCCCAAGGGGGGGTTTTTTACCGCTATGGTTTCCGCCACCAGCGTTTCTTAATTAACCCGACGAGCCTTTGACTTATCACCAGAATATGCTACCATTTATCCAAATATTAAATTTAATTCAGAGGGGCAGAGCAACAGCGAGACCCTCTACCGCGAAGGAGGATCGCGTCAAATGAAAAGAATATTGCTGGCAATGCTGGCACTCGGACTACTCCTAATCGCAATCGGTTGCCCACCATCCGGTAAAACGGACGACGCATTCGGCCCCGGCCCCGACAGAGAGCCTGTGGCGACTAACGGTGACGAAGAACCCGCTGCAAATGGGGACGCCAACGGCGATGTTGTCGAAGAGGACAACGGTGAAGTCGATGAGGGCGACGGAGAGGCCATCGATACTGAAGATGGTGAAACAGAAGAACCCGGTAAAGAAAAACCGGCCACTGAACCATCCGACGACGGCACATAGCGAAAGTCCGAAACACAATGTTTCCGACGACGGTCCATCAGGACCGTCTTTTTATTATCCGGACGGGGGTAAAATCGATAAACAGTGTATCTTTGCTGAGAAATCAAGCCCCGCTGCTTTTGCGCAGACCGCCCATGGCGCCACATTCGGTCCGGCTACTTTGCATCCTGCCGAAAGAGCCTCACTTATTTCCTCTATCGGCATTCGATCAACCTTATCCGTATGCCACAGAATTCCATCCGTGATCCGCTTCTCCCTATCATCAATCGCTCCACCATATACCCCACGCATATCGATAAATGCTTCTCCCATGCGCGCGGATTCACTCCCCGTAAGCGGATTTGAAAAATGGCAGGCGACATGGTCTGTTATCTTTAGAATTTGTCCCTCATTCCTGCCGCCCTCTCCAATCCACCACCCCCACGAAAACAGCTCTATCCTCCTGACCCCGATTTCCGCCAGCGCCCTTATTATTTCCACGTACCACTCCGCTGGGATGTCTGCTCCAGCGATACCGATTTCAATAAGTTCCGGAGCGGTGCTTTCCAGACTGACGGATCCCTCAATATCGTGCCTGAGGATGCATCTCTCCGCTCTCTGTCCCCCGATGTAATTCAGTATCCTGTTCATTTCATTCACGTCATTCACGCGCGCGGATGGGCTGTTCTGAATACCTTTCGCTTTCGTCCCTCAACGATATGAGTATATATTTCAGTTGTCGATATATCGGCGTGTCCAAGCAGTAACTGGACCGTAACAAGATCACAGCCATTTTCAATGAGATGTGTCGCGCATGTATGCCTCAGAACATGCGGATGCAGATTGGTTCCTATCCCCGCCTCCTTCCCGAGTAATTTGATATTTCGCCACACTGCCTGCCGACTGATCGCTTTACCGCTTCTCGATGGAAACAGCCAGGACGAATACCCTCCCTCTAAAATTAATGAATGAACATCCTCGATATACTCCTCCAGATGCCCAAGCGTTACATCAGGTACAATAACAAGCCTGCCCTTTCCCCCCTTGCCGCTCTCGATACGTATGATATTTTCCTCTGCGAGCAGATGCTCCATCTTTAGTTTTATTGTCTCCGACACCCTCAAGCCGGTTGAATACATCAATTCGACTATAATCCCCGTCCTTCTCCGATATTTATCGCCACTCCTCCCCTCGCTCAGCAATTTCTCCATCTCTTCTCCGGTCAGAATTTCCGGAAGAGCGCCGGGAATCCTGGCACCCTTTAGCCCCGATGTCGGGATCTTGTCTATTCTTCCCCTGCGCTTCAGGAAAGTAAAAAAACTTTTCAGGGTTGATAATCGTCTCGACCTGGTCCGCGGACTGTTCCCTCTACTCTCGCAATCGACAAGAAAAGCAAGAATATCATCACGAGTGCATCTCGTAACGCCTGTCCTGCATTCCTCTGCCAGGAAAGCTGTAAACCGCTTTAGATCTAATTTATAGGATTCAACCGTGCGGGGACTGACACGTTTGCGGTAGGTCAGATCATCGAAAAACTCCTCAAGAAGACGGCCGTCGGCTATTGCCTCCTGCGGAGTATACTCTGTCTTTTCTCTCATTGGTTCAGCCGGCAGAGTTGAGAGCATTCGAGATCATTCCCATTCCCCAGAGTACTCCAACTCCTGCTATTGCAATAGCGACTCCAATTAAAAACCACTCTGTACCCTTCCACATTCCCTCCAAGAAACCGCGACCGCTTACACCGGCACTTGTCTGAGAAGTTATTCCCCCTATCAACGCAAAAATAGCCAGCGCTGTAAGAAGAAATTTTGACCATTGCGCGAAATCCCAGTCTAACATACCTGTCTTGACCCTCCTTTCTTTTTTCTAAATAATAGCGTACTGCTTAAAAAATACCACATCCTTCCGTCCAGATAAATATTTTTGATCCATTAACTGTATTTTTCTTTTCAGCCACCTCGCTGATATCCTGCATCCAGCAACCGAAACGAGATAGTTTACTGAATGGATCCTTTTATTTTTTTTAACCTTCCAATGTGCAAATCTACGTGAAAAAAAACTGAGCGCCTCTCTAAACGTCTATTTCCACATATATTCCACCGGTTTCAACCACCTACTCCACATACAGTTATCGCTAAAAATCCCCTCAAACAACGCAATCATACCCGATTTTTAACAAATCCACTGTCCTTATTATTATTAATCTCTTTTAAATACAGAGAATAATAATTAATGAGCAGTCTGGAAAACTCTTTTTCACTAGGATTCTCAAAAAAACGATTGGCTTTCTATTATGGCGTTGTAGCCGTATTAATCAAGGGTAAAATCCTATCTAACTAAGTAAATGGATTTTTTCCAGATAGTTTAATATAATGATTACACTGAAAATTCCAAATATATTTTTGAAAAAAGAATTGGACAATTTCACGAGGACCTTGGTTACCTCGAAGGAATAAGGAGTGCATTTTTATGCGCCAGGCATCATTCATAATAATCCTCATTATACTCTTGGCTCTGATAATCGGATGCTCGGGAGATTCTGCAAATCCAATGTCGCCGGAGCCGGTCGGCGGAGCGCAGGACGGAAATCTGCTCGCTGACTCTGGTGCGAGCGGTATCCCGCCGTCGGACAGCGAGGCAAGACAGGGAGTTGATTCGGAAGTAAGCCTCCCTGAATTTACCAATGAAAAAGAACACCCTCTTCAGGGACAGCTACTCCAGGGATCCCATGCTCTATGGGGACTGTATCAGTTTGCCATCGATACGGAAGCTGATTCCTTTGAAATAGTCCCGCTTCGAGTCGCAAATCTGCATCTCAATGCGGTTAAATTTCTGGAGCCGGGCGGTTTCCCCGGAATGATCCAGCTTGTCGGAGGGCTTGACTGGAGCACGGATAAAACCACTCTGGATATCAACTTGCAGATAACACATCCTTTCCCGTCCAGTCCGCAATTCTCCGGTTTCGATGTCAAGGGAATCCTCATCACAAAAGGAACATTATCGGGCTTCTCAATTCCCGGGCTTGTCATGTCGGGGTCCGATGAGTTGCGTGTGATGAATGCGGATGGTTACAGCCGCTGGTGGAATCCGGAGGAGTTCCCCGGAAACACGATATTTTCCTATATCGATGGCGCACTGGGCATGAAGGATTCCATCTTTGATTACACTTCAACTCTGAATGGTTATAAATACTTCTGCGACTCTCTGGAATCGGAGGACCTGGTGGAAACGCTCGACCAGACCGACCGGGGAGTCTTCCGTGCCGGAGAGAGCAATGTTCGTCACTACACTCTTTCAGTTCCCGTTTTCCCAACCAGTCTGATTTTCAATTATGCCATTGACGCAAGCTGGGAACCCCCGTTAACCAAACCGCCGGTAATTCCGGATGACTTCCCGCTTATTGCAAACCAGCCGGAACCATGGCACCTTGCAGTTTCCGAAATTTTCAACTCGATTTATTTCGATTCCACAGGTGGCGAGCAGGGCGGACAGCTCGTGCTTGAAATAGATGTGTATGACTGGCAGAGTCCGCTTGAGGCGCCTGCCGGATCAATTGTGCAAATAGTCGGCGAATGGCCCGGCATATTTGATGTCACAAATGCGGCCTTTGTCTCGGATGAGGGAGACTATGCTGTCTGGCAGATTACACTCGAACCAATCCCCGGTTCGCTGACATCAACGGATGATATCAACTACCTGATCTGGGCGGAAAGTTCTGACGGCTCCGGCTACGGCGGTATTCTCGATCTGGGTGTTCCTCTTGTTACTGCCAGTCTGGGAACTGCCGAGGTTCTGCCGGAGAAAATAAATACCCCCCCTGTTATTACAGATGGCGTCTCCGGGAACGGAAGTCCCGGTCTGGTAACGGAGCAGTATTCCGTCTCCTGGATTGATCCCGACCCGGACACAATTACCGTTATGTGGAGCGTTGAGGAAAAAGCTCAGCCTTATAATTTCGACGATCCCGGCAATGGCGACGGCACTATCGATATCTCATGGACTGTTTTCGGTGAATTTACCGTACAGTGCCAGGTATCGGATGGAGTGAATCCTCCGGTTGAAGCTACTCCGCTCGATGTTCTGGTAGGAAATACCCCTCCGGATGTCGGCCAGGTGGAGGGTCCGGACGATGTTTCCGCAGCGGATACCGCGGCTGTGTATACAGTTCCCGTGATTGATCCCGATACCGGTCAGACCCATACATACCTTTGGAGCGTCGAGCTTGACGGCGATCCAGAGGACTTCAGCATTCCCGGTGATGTCGGTGACGGCTCCCTGGAGCTGAACTGGTCTACCATTGATCCCGGCGTATACAGCATAAACGCAGAGGTTTCTGATGGATTCGCCCAGGTAAGTGGCACAGCGCTGACTGTTACCCACAACAACACCCCGCCGACGGTTGGCGATGTTGACGGAAAAACACCTGTTACAAACAGCGATACGAATGAGCTTTACCAGGCTGCATGGTCGGATCCCGATACCACGCAGACTCTGGGGTTCCTCTGGAGTGTCGTTCCTGAAGGCGATGCGGCGGATTATACTCTTCCGTCAAATCCCGATGGTTCCATCAATCTTGACTGGTCCGGTTATACAGCCGGCACCTGGGATGTCAACGTGCTGGCGGACGATGGAATCGACCAGACAGAAGGAACTCTTCTCACGGTCAAGAAAGTGGATAATGATCCCCCGACAGCCGGTGCTGTTTCGGGCCCAACCCCCGTTTACCATACCGATACCGCAAGTGATTATTCCGTGACCATGAACGATCCCGAGGCTGATCCGCTCACGGTTCTGTGGAGCGTTGTTCCTCATGGCGATCCGGCGGATTATTCGATCCCCGGAGATGAAACAAATCCGCTCACAGTCGACTGGTCCACATATCCCGACCTGGGCGAATACGACATCAACGTCCAGGTGGATGATTCTTACAACCCGCCGGTTGAAGGAACTCTCCTGACTGTTTCTCTTGAGAATACTCTCCCGACTGTTGGAGCGGTCGCAGGACCAACCCCGGGTGATGGATACGATACAACCGCCAACTACTCCGCTCCGATAAATGATCCGGATACAGCCCAGGTTCTTTCAATTCTCTGGAGCGTTGTGCCATCCGGTTCACCGTCGAATTACGTGATCCCCGACCTCGGCGGCGGATCTGTCGACATCGACTGGTCGGGTTACAATCTCGGCCTCTACGATGTGAATGTCCGGGTGGATGATGGATTCGGTGCGGTCGAGGGTACTCTACTCACTGTGAACAGAATTAATACCGTTCCCAATGTGGGTCCGATCTTGGGTCCCGACCCAGTGGACTGCACGGATGTCTCAGCGCATTATTCAAGCGCGATCAGTGACGCCGACACCGCCCAGACACTGACAATTCTCTGGAGTGTCGTTCCCAACGGCGATCCCGCGAATTATATTATCGTTGACAACGGCGACGGCTCGGTTGATATCAATTGGCAGGGCTATGAAGTTGGCACATATGACGTAAACGTACGGGCGGATGACGGCGTTGTGCTCGTCGAGGGAACTCTATATGAAGTTACCCGTATCAACACACTGCCGGATGGTGGCGATGTGACGGGTCCGACTCCTGTAAGCGAAACCGACGTGGAAAATTATTACGTCGATCCGTCCATTTCAGATTGTGACACAACTCAGACACTTGAGTTCGCGTTCTCAATTGTTCCGAAAGGCGATCCGGAGAATTACAGCATCCCATCGCTGACCGACGACATTGACATCGATTGGTCGGTGTATGGAGTTGGTGAATATACAGTTGGGTGCAGGGCGTATGACGATTACGAATATTTCTACGCCACTCCGCTGGATGTCACAGTCACGCTGGGACCGTGCGAGGGTCACGCGCATACATATCTTGGTTCGCTGACTCCAAACAAGTATTCAATTGTCCCGATGAGTGTGCTTCCGAGAGCGGATATCGCGTTCCTTGATATGGGCTCCAGCTTCTATGAAGGTTTGTGTGTCGCGCAGACCGGTCCACATACAATAGGCGTGTTCAATGCCGACTCGACAGGCGTCACAAACGTGCAGAATACCTATAACCTTGGCAAACAGGATGCGGCTGTCAGTATCGATACGGAGCCGATTGAGGGTCGAATCATCGTTATTACCGCAATGGAACCGGATCGTATAAAAATTCTCGATTCCAGCACCATCATGGGTAATCCGATAATCTCGACACTGGTGTCCGGCAATCCGCTTATCACGTGGATTGCGGCCGATTGCGAGGGGGACGGAGATTTCTGGGCTGTCAGACGGGACGCCACGACCGGTGTCACCTACAGCCTGGTTCGTTTCACTTTCCAGCTAACCCATCCGTACTACATGCTCGATCCTGTCGGAACGCTTGATATTACCCCACAGGTTGGCACCGATACGGATATCTTCGACATCGCGATCAACCATTCCAAAAAAATGCTCTATCTCCTGGAGGGCGGCGCCATCGACCAGGGAACCATGCAGACCTATCTTGTTCAGGATGGTTCCCCGGCGTATTTTATGGGCACTCTGGGGAGCGTGCTGTTCAGCCAGCCTCTCGATTTCGATGAGAGCGCGTTTACAGGTTTCGCGGGTTACGGGGATATCGAGGTCGACCATGTGGACGGCGTTGACGAGCGATGCCGCATTCTCCTGTACGGCAGACTCGAGGACCTGTCCAGCGAGTTGATCCGTATGGATTCAGCCTACAACGTGCTCGATGTCCAGAATTATTCATCAGCATGGCCGGCATTTACAATCAATACCGACCTGAGCGCGACCACACGAAATCTGATAATGCCAAG
>CBDUUJ010000033.1:0-12664 GCA_965370205.1 uncultured bacterium | reverse complement strand
GAAACATATCACCGACCGAACTAAAATCATCTGGATCGACAACCCGAACAATCCCACCGGTTCATATGAATCGAAGTCGGCAATCGGGAAGTTCATTGATAAGGTCGATGGTCGCGCGCTTGTCGTGCTCGATGAGGCCTACCAGCAGTTCGTCGACCATCCCGATCCGTGCGACGGGGTCGAGCTTTACAAAAACGGCGCCGATAACTTGATCACTCTCAGAACCTTCTCGAAAATTATCGGACTTGCGGGAATCCGATGCGGGTACGGTGTCATGCATCCGAAAATCGCGCAGGTTCTTGACACGCTTAGAATCAAATTCTCGGTCAATTCGCTCGCGCAGGTCGCGGTTCTTGCAGCTTTGAAAGATAAAGAGCATATGGAGAACAGTCGTCGGGTAGTGCTTGAGGGACGGGAATATTTCTACGGGCAGTTCGACCGTCTCGGATTGAAATACAACCGCACACAGGGAAATTTTGTCTGGGTGGATTTCGGTTATGACGCGAAAGAGATAAACGATTTCCTTCTGCATGAGGGTGTCATTGTGCGACCGGGCTGGATTTTCGGAGCGCCGACCTGCGCGCGTGTATCGATCGGTGACAGTCACGAGAACGAGTTTTTCATGGAGAAGCTTGAGAAAGCCCTGAAAGCCGGAATCGGCAAGAGCAGGCAGTTCACGATATAAAAGACAATCCAATCGCCGCTGTAAATAGTTACAAACCGTGATACGAATGGGTGCCGGTGACAAACCATGTTTGGCTTCCAGCCGAACATGGTTTGTCGCCGATATCCGCCAGACTTACATTAAATTGAATTAAATCTTATTAAGTAAAGTTATAATTTAAACTTCATATTGAAAAAATTTAAAAATAAAGCAGTTTCACCGTAAGTTTTTCACTTCCCCATACGTTATTAACGTGGAATTATCCAAATAAAATTCACATGAAGAGGGTGTTGCATCATGAATTACTGCGCATATTTACTCCTGAGTATCATACACGATGGTGAGCGCTCAAACCGTCCGGAGTTAATCCCCTGCCCACGTAAAATCCGCATGGATCCTGAATTCTCCGATGCGCTGGATATCCTTCTGGATGACGGCTACGTTGAGGTCAGGTCCCCTGGATACTTTCAGGATCACAATGAATGGCCTTCCAGTGATACAGGATTTTTCGATCCTGAAATGGAGACATTGGTGATGACGAAAAAGGGCATCGCTGCATTGACGAGGGAAGAGAAAGGGAGGGTGGATTTAATAAGCAACTGAGATTTGTTCGGAAAATAAACTCAATACTTATGAAACCAGGCAGTCTACTCTCCGAATTTGGTTGCCTCAAACTTGGCTAAGAAGATATCCCAACCGCCTTGAGACTCATGAAAATCTGCTGTAGTTTGCACTGGGTCCAAGTCGATCATTCCTTGGAAGATACCAAGAAGGTAGAGGTTTCCTGATTCATCTACTTCCACATCACAGCCCTGAGCGGGATTATCTTTATCTCCCCAAAACGTTCGACCAAGGAAATCCCCAGCTGAACTATATTTCTCTACAAATGCCTGCTGACCCATTACTACCCCTGTTTGTTTATCAACGTAACCCGTGATGTACACGCAACCATCTTTGTCTACACAAATGCCCCTTACCTCATCCTTGGAGGCTTCACCTATTGGTGGTGCAACCCATAATATCTCTCCAGACTCGTCAATCTTGCAGAGCAGGATATCCCAATCACCGTGCGATTCAAATTCAAGCACTTCGCCCTTCACTTCAAGGCTAGTTTTCCCAGCGAAATGCCCAGCAACATACAAGCTCTCATGACCAACATGGTCGTCAATGGCAATTGCGATGCCTTCTCCGTAGGAATCTTGCCCCCAGAACACTTCCCAAACAACATCCTTATCTTTACCCGATTCTGAGTCAAGGTCTATCTTCGGCACTCTCAGTACCACAGCGGCATTCTCTCCAATGCCTAGATCCTGATTATGTCCAACGGAACCTGTTAAGTAGATATTTCCCATCTTTGAAACTGCTATGTCCGTGAAGTAGGTGTACTCCGCCTGGGAGAATAACTCATGTATCTCTTGTTGAGCAAGGTCGGTATCCTTCACGTGCACGAAGCCCTCAAATTCAGTCTCGCTAGAAGCGCTGCTTGAACGCCTTGATCCCGTGACATAGAGATTCTCATCTGGACCTAAAGCTGAGGCCAACATCGACAAACAGGCTTCTTGAGAATACGTGTAGTGCAGCATCTTTCTGTCGTTGGGATTTGCGACAGTCCAATTCTCCGATGGTTTGTAGACAACACTCCCCCAGCATATATCAAACATTGGCGAGAGTATCTGCATCGGATCAATGCTCATGCCACTTTCCAAGTATCGAGCGCTGATATAGAGGTCTCCTAGGTAACCTGCATTGATATCCGATGGCAAATCTACTCTTGATACATCTCCGAAATTAACTAGGGTCGGCAAATAAATGCGGCCATCCGCTTCAAAGTTCACTAGCACAATGTCCAAGTCCGTATTGCAGGTACTTAAGGGCCAATACATAGAATCATCCTTCACAGTAAGCGTACCCTTGCTTGCACCGACGGCGTGTATGTTATTGCTGACATCAATAGCCATCGCTATTGCAACATCATCGTTAGGACCGCCCCATGATCGTGCCCACTGAAACCTAGATAGATGTTCATCCAGCGTGATATCAGGTGATTGAGATGTGTCGATACCTTTTGGATTCCTAGATTCCCACCATTCCACGATGTCATGGTATTTGGTGAAGCCTAGAAAGGCAAGAGATGTTACGATAATAAAAAACACGAACGTGGCAATATCGCGCCATTCCCTGTCTCTGATCTTAGAAGATGCCAGGTGAGGAAAACTGACAGCCCAGACAAACCAACTCACAATGCTATTCCAAGCTAGCCGGAGTGATTTCTCATGCTCCAAGCCCTCTAGTATCCGCTGCAGATAGGCTACCACTACCTCGACCTCATGCTTTAACAGATCTGCTCTCTCCAAAGCGGAAGTAGCGGTCTTTCTCCTTAAAGGCAGGGTCTTCGCCTTATATTCATTAAAGTAGGACTGCTCTTTAAAGATGAAATCCAGATCGCTCTCGATTCTGTCATGCAAACCATCCAAATTTGATCTTAAGCCTGAAAGCCGAATTCCTCTCGGAACTAACATTGCTGATACTTTACGAAGTTCGGCAATATCTCCCGACAGCGTCTTCATGGCAGCATCCACATCGATTTTCAAGTCATGTAAGTAGCGTATGGCCATTGAAAATTCCTTCCTGCACCTATCAATACCCCAACTCATATTCCGGTGTGATTATCATTCTTCTGATTTCTCCCGGATGTTTTACGCGGGTGTTCGGGAAGATTACGCACTCCTCGATCGGACCATCCCCGTCGATTACCGCGTTGTCACCGATCACAGACCATTTCACTTCCGGATTTCCCCTGAAGAAAACGTCGGAGCCAATAATTTTATCGACACCGCGATGTTTCATCTCCCGGATGCAGCAGTCGATCATGTCCTCCGGGAACGTGATGTTGATGTCGTCTGTGAGCGCGTGCGAGACATACACCGGATGTCCGTCCTCGATGTAGATTTGAATTGATTCCGTTATCTCATATTCATCGCGCATCGCGGTGCGGGGCGTGCGGCGGATCGCGTCGAAAATGCTCACATCGAAGAGATAAACCCCGCAGCCCTTGAGATCGTTCACCGGATATCTTGGCTTCTCGATTACTCTTGTCACCTTGCTATCATTCTCAAGCACGACTGCGAAGTTCCGCTTGATGTTGTCAGGCGTGTCGGTCTTAACCGCAAGAACCGCGTGCGCATCGTGTTCATGCCATTTTTCGACCATGTCGCCGAGCGTGTCGGAGATGATAAAGATATCACCCAGGAACAGGAGAAATGGAGTCGAGATATACTGCTCGAGTTTCATTACCGCATGCGCGATCCCGAGCTGTGATTCCTGTTTGAGGTAATGGATTTTCAACCCGTATGACGAGCCGTCCCCGAGCTGCCGCTCGAACATATCGCCGAGATTTCCGACGACGATATAGACCTCGGAAATTCCGAGTTCGCGCATGTAGTCGAGCTGGTAGCCGACAATCGGCTTGTTGCAGATCGGCAGGAGAGGCTTTGGGTATGCCTCTGAAAGTGGCTGAAGTCTCGATCCCTTGCCTGCTGCGAGAATAGCGCCGACAAGCTTGCGGTCTGGATTCATCGGATCACCTTCCTGAGTGTTGCGAATTCGCGGTCAATGATACGCTGAGTCGATGAATCACGCAAATTTGGATACGGCCAGTCAATTGATTTTTTAAGTAATGACAATGAACTTGATTTTTTCCGTTATAGATGTATAATTGTTCATATGAGCAGATATTCAAAAGACAACAAAAAATCGGATGATGCCTGTTGCGATGTAACGTGTATCAACCGGAGTAAGGTTGCAAAGGTCCGTAAAAAAATCGGGACCGATGATGAACTTATCGATCTCGCCGGGCTTTTCAAGGCGTTTGCCGACCCGACACGGGTGAAAATACTCATGGCTCTTTCAATATCGGAACTGTGCGTGTGTGATATAGCCGCGGTTACCGGGCAGTCGCAATCGGCGATCTCGCATCAACTGCGGTTTCTCAGGATCTCCAGGCTTGTGAAATATCGCAGGGACGGGAAGATGGCGTATTACTCACTGGATGACGAGCACGTGCGACAGCTTCTCGACCAGAGCCTCTCGCATATCCGGGAGGACAGATAGATATTCGTCATGGAACGTTACTCTGAAATCCTGAGCGGTGTGCTGTGGGAGACCTGGGTCATCCTTAATTATTCCACACCGTATGTGCTTCTTGGATTCATTGTTGCCGCGCTTCTGAAGGCTTTCATTCCCGACAGCCTGGTTCAGAGACATCTGGGGAAACCCGGTATGGGCGGAGTGATCAAGGCGGCGCTTTTCGGGATACCCATCCCCTTATGTTCATGTGGTGTTATCCCGGCCGCGATGGGATTGAGGAAACAGGGCGCAAGCCGGGGATCTGTTGTTTCGTTTCTTGTATCCACACCGGAGACCGGAGTCGATTCAATCACGATCACATGGGCGCTCTTCGATCCGATCATGACGGTGTTCCGACCGGTCGCGGCGTTCGTAACTGCGATTGTTACCGGTCTTCTTGAAAATCTGGTATCTTCCGATGAGCCGGTGTCAGAGCCTGCTCCTGCTCCGGAAATAAATTCCGCTCATGCGTGCGGATGCGATCATGGATGCGCTGTCGAAACTCCCGGGGAAATTCATCAGAAAAATTTAATGTCAAGATTGAAGGATGGATACAACTTTGCCTTCGGCGATCTCCTCTCCGATATCGGCAAATGGCTCCTCATGGGAATATTTCTCGCCGGGATCGTAGCGTACGCGGTTCCGGACAATTTTTTCGAGCGGCATCTCGGGCAGGGGATCCTCCCGATGCTGCTAATGCTGATAGCGGGGATTCCGGTTTACATCTGCGCCACCGCATCGACTCCATTAGCGGCAGCGCTTGTGATGAAAGGACTCTCTCCGGGAGCGGCGCTGGTGTTTCTTATTGCTGGTCCCGCGACAAATGTCGCCACAATGATGGTTGTTTACAAATTCTTCGGTGGTAAATCTCTCGCGATCTATCTTGTCTCCATCGCTGTCTGCGCGCTCGCGTTTGGCTACCTTCTCGATCTGCTGTATTCAGGTAATGAATTGAACATCGGGATTGCAATAACTTGCAGTAGCTGCGGATCCCCCGGCTGGTTCAATATTTTATCAACGGCAGTTCTGATTGGTTTGATTATCAGAAGCATGTGGCATGCGCGGACGGGTCATGAAAAATTCCCCTGAGACCAAATGCAGAAAATGAAAATTGTTATTCGGGGACACCTTTTTTTCGCGGAGCGAAAAACAAGGTGTCCCCGGTCTTTTATATCCTGGTCTTTTATATCCCGTATTTATATATTCCCTTTTCTAGAGCAATAAAAAAAACGATAAACGGTGTCGCCCACAAACTTAATCCTGTTATGATCAATTTCCCGATAACCATCGGGTTTGTGGGCGACACCGGACCTTCTTTTTTATCTCGAAATGCAGGTGTGCCTATTGCTTGATTCAGGATTTTATTATCGATTAATACAATCCGGTACCCCACCCTTTAGGGTGGGTGTGGGTGGTTCGAAAAATTTTCATTTCAGCACAGGACGAATCCAGAAATACATCAACACCGTCTGAACCCCGCTAAGTCCCGCGAAATACCACGCCCAGACCGGTAAACCCAGGAATATCGGACCGATCTCTCCCCAGTTCCAGAAATCCATCGCGAGAACGAAAATCAAACCGAACGCTCCGGCAAATATCCAGTGGCGGGTCGCGATTTTCGGCCATCCGAGCGGACCTGTCGCAATGTGAACGATAAAATATGTCGCGAGAGTCCCGCAAATCACCGGTACCGCCGGGAGAGTTCCGAATGCTGGCATGGTGTCGGGCAGGACCGCATAGAGCACAACCAGAGTTTCTCCAGCAATGATGGATGCTATCGCCGCGGATGGTCGCGGGTTACTCAGATAGAGTCCGAAAAGCACGGTGGGAAACAGCACAGCGAGTCCGGTGAATGCCTGTTTTACAGCGAAATTGATAATCGTATCGGGCGGATTTATCGCGATCGCAAGTCCGATAATCGCAAGCACGACGACAAATATTCTGCCTGATAACGGAGATGTGTTTTGCGGCTTCCGGAAGAAAGGGATTATATCGCGGGTGAAAATTGATGAAAGAGTGAGAAGCTGCGAGTCCATGGTCGACATGAGCGCGGCAAGTCCAGCCGCTAAAACCATGGTTCCCATGAGATCGTTTCCCATGCCGGTCATCATGAGCGGCACGATCGAATCCGCATCCTTGCCCTCAAGACCGGGAAACTGCAGACGTCCCATAACTCCCAGCGCGACCGGCAGGATAAACACGACCGTGCAGATCGCGGGATAGATCAGCATCGTGTGCGCCAATGACCGCTCATTTTTCGCGGTGTAAAATCGCTGGAACAACTGGGGGAACATCGGGTCGCAAAAAAACCAGAGCAGCATGAAGCCGAACCAGATCCCCATGCCGTAGGTACCTGTTCCTCCGGGACGGGAAAACAGTTCCGGGTAATTATCCCTGACATTTTCGAGCGCGGATGTGAGTCCGCCATAATGAGACGCCACCATGATAAGCGCGGCGATCATCAGGCTTACCATCAACAGCCCCTGGAAGACATCAGTCCACGCCACCGCTCTAAGTCCTCCGCGAAGTGTGTAGATCAGAATGATTCCCGTGACAATCGCAGCTCCCCAGATCTGGTCGATGCCAAATAAACCGGTGAGAACCATCCCGCCCGCCATCGGTTGAAGCGCGATATACGGAACGGTGAAGACGATCATCACGATCGCAAACAGCAGGCTCAACCAGCGATTGTTGTAGAGTTTCGTAACAAGTTCCGCCGGCGTGACCAGCCCATGCTCTTTCCCAAGCTGCCATATTTTTCGTCCGATCAGCCAGAAAGTCAGCGCCATGAATCCGGTGCCGAACGCCATGATTGGAAAGAAGGCAAGCCCGTCGCGGTAGCCGGCTCCCGACGCGCCGAAGACTGTGAACGCGCTGAAATTGGTCGCGGCCATCGTGCAGATCAGAACGAATGTGCCAAGACCCCGTCCGGCAAGAAAATACCCGCTGGGCGAATCTTTCAGACGGCTTCGCGCGACAAATCCGAGCGTGATTACAATTAAGAAATACGAAGCCAGCACGATGATCCGTGTGACCATTTTTCATGTCCTCCGAAAAAAAAAGAAACGGCCACCCCAATCGAGATCGGGATGGCCGTTTTCAGACCTGACATAATCTCTTGGAGAAGTGTAGCAGGGGAATTGGTTTCAGGCAAGGCGATTATTATTCAATCAGCGATCCAAGCCAGTCGTACCATCGATCCATGCCCTCACCGGACACAACACTCATCGGCCATGGCTCGACTTTCGGATTCACAGCCTTGAGGTCATCGATCACAACGGACATATCGAATCCGACCGCATCGATGATATCCATCTTGGTGATCAGTATCACGTCGGCTGTATGAAATGCCTGTGGGTATTTCTGCACCTTGTCGGATCCCTCCGGCGTGCTCAGCAGTACCACCCGTTTATGAACGCCGAGCGGAAACGCGGACGGGCAGATAAGATTTCCGATATTTTCGACAATCATAAAATCAAGTTCCGCAAGATTCAGCTTCGGCAAAACCATCTCGATCATATTCGCTGTCAGATGGCAGGCGCCTTCGGTGTTGAGCTGAATGGACGGCGCACCGACCGCTTCGATACGGGATGCGTCACGCGCCGTGAAAACATCGCCCTCGATGACACCGAATTTCCAGCCGGGATTGTCCGTTATGGTTTTTTCGAGGAGGGTTGTCTTTCCGGCACCGGGGCTTGAAAGCAGGTTCAAGCCAATCGTTTTGCTTTCATCAAGAATCCTGCGCACTTTATCCGCATGCGCCTGATTATCGGAACCGACAGCTCTCATGATGACAATATCAGTCATTGTTTTATTTGTCTCCTGTTCTAACCGCTCCCTCACGGTCGCGGCTCTGATACAGCGATTCTGAAACGGTCGGGTTACGTGACCTCATCCGATTTCGCGGACTCCGCCTCCTCCAGTTCATCCACACCCTCAAGTCTTGCAATGATGAAATCCCGGCCCTCTGTAATTTCAACCGTCGATGTCTCGCAATACGGGCAATAGAGAAACAGCTTGTCAAGCTCTATTTCTCTGCCGCATTGCGTGCATTTCCCCTTTCCGGGAATTCTCTCGACCACAAGCTCGGTATTTTTCGTCATCTCGTCTTCCTCTTTAAGGAAACCGAACGCGAACTCGATGGAGTCTATGCAGATGCCGCTGAGGTCGCCGATTCGGACGATGATTTTGTCGAGCCTGACAATTCCGGCATTACGCGATTCCTCACGCGCGGCAGTCAGGAGGTCATTTGTGAGCGCGAATTCATGCATTGCAGGGGACACAGTATAGGATATTATCGTTGTTCAGCGCTATCATTTTTATGATTTATAAGATCAATTTGACATTTGCCATTATTTCAATACTTGGATATAATTCCCGCAATCAGTCCGGCTGATGGAAGAGGAAGGCAAGTAAAATAAACTTGCCGAATGTGGGGGAGGTAGGCACTGCCTCCCCTTCAATATGCCCGGATTAATCCCCCTTTTTTTTGTCAAGTGGAAGTTATTTATTATCTATTGAATAATCACGGGGACACTTTTTTTTGCCCCGCAGATTCTTGGATACTTCAAGATCGCAGCAGGCAAAAACAAAATGTCCCCGGTAAAATCCTTTTTATTAAACTTTCAAATCGATTATTTCAGAGCGATAAGGCGGTCGGTGCGCGTTACATAAAGTGTTCCGTCCGCTCCGATGGTCGGCGTGCCATAGTAACTCTGAGATGTTGACACATTCTGCTGTTCGCCATAGGTCCAGAGAATATCCCCATCCGGATCAAGCGCGGCAATACCGGAAATATAATTAACCGCAAGTGCTGCGTGACGAAAGCTCGACGAAACATAAATTGTCCCGTCATCTCCGACCGAGACCCCGTTGCGCCAGTGGGTTATCGTTGTCTCCCCTGCGCTCGGACGGCTGAATACCGGCCATCTCCCGACAAATGATCCGGACAGGCTCAGCGCCAGAAGATAAACGTGATAATCGTATGGAAATTCCGATTCATTCCCGCCCCTTCCGTCAAGGAAATAAAGCGTCCCGTCCGGACCGATTCCCGCTACTCCCTGAAGAACATTGATAACATCATCCGTGTAATTCCACAGCGGTGTGCCATATAAACTGAAAGCCTCGACCGCGCCGTCCGCTTCAAATCCATCAAATGTAAACCCACCAAGAATCACTTCGCTGTCGTCGGTAATGATCGGATGGCAGTTCACCGTGGTCAGTGTGGTGAGAGGAACATCGGTAATTTGTCCTCCGGCATTTGATAAAACGATAAGGCGCGGGTTCTCGAACCAGTCAGCGACCGCGACAATGCTTCCATCCGGTGCCAGTGCCGGAGCGCCGCGCCACGCCTCATACTGGGTTCCGACGGGAATTGACTGATACTGCGATGAATCATCCGGCCAGACCCATTGCACATTGCCGGTCGTTTCATCGAGCGCGATAATCACATGCTCTCGCGCGACCGCGACAAGGAGCCCGTCATCGTTAAGGACCGGGGAATCGTAAACGCTGAAACCCTTTGGATCGAATTCACCCGAATATTTGAATGATGTCGTCGACCAGACCTCGTCGCCGTTATCCATGTCATATGCATATATTCCCTGCGCGACACTGTTCGAGCTGAGGCTTGAGTAGCAGACGATCACCAGACCGGACGCTGTCAGCAGAGGTTGGGGAGGGGAGAACACATCCGGGAACGGAGTCGGCTCATCCCAGACAAGCTCGCCATCGCTGTCCAGGCAGAACAAACCGGAAGTGCTCGCCACGTAAAGCCTTCCATCCGCGCTCAAACCCGGACCTGAATAGGTTGTGACCCATGAAACACCCTCATCATGGCTGTCCCATTCAAGATTGGGTTCCGATGCGGGACCGTCGAACGGACTTCTCGCCGTGTGACGGGCATCATGGCCAAGCATCGGCCACGGACCCGGATCAAGCCCGGTCGATTGTGTCTCCGCAACCGTCACGGTGACGTAATCATAAATCGAATCGGTCACCGCACCGCCCGGCGACATCGCGCGTATCAGGAGATTGTATTGTCCGGCGGGAGCATTTTTCAGATTGGCGAGAGTGCATGTCCAGAGCGTGCCTGTGTCGGGAAGCAGCGCGATCGGATCATCCGCAAGCGGTCCTGGATCGAGCGAGACCCCGGTCACATCCTCCTGCCAGTCGAAAACATCGCACTGGATCGTCACAGGTGTTGTCCCGATCAGTTCACCGTCCGCCGATTGATTTGCGATCTCATAAGGCTCGTTACAGTGAGTCGGGAAACTTGCCTCAACAACGAAAGTGATCTCCCCGAAATGTCCGGATTCGCTGAACCGGAAATCGATTTCGCGGGAGTGAGTTGCCATCGGCAGGAATTCGCGATTATCGACATCCTTCGCGTATGCGATGAACGGATTCAGTGTCTTCAGTCCGCCGTCATCGAAAAGAAGCGTGTAATCGTCGGGATTCGTGAGCCATATATGTCCGGTTTCCCATCGAAGAATCGCGCGGACATCAAGCCCGGTGTATGTCGTCGGATTTTTTATCGTCGCGGTAAGGTCCAGAATTCCATCGGGCTTTGAGAAACTCGTAACGACCATATCAAGACAGTTCGGGCATTCGGGCGGAAGAATAAACGGGGTGACATCGACATGAAACTGTGATGTGCGAACCGGAACGGCCCGCGCGGTTTCGGTAACCGGATCGAAATCAAGCCGCCAGACTCCCCACAGCGCATGAGCATCCGCTGAATAGGATGGAATCACTGGCGGATCGACAGGCACACCAGAATGAAAACATCCCGAGAACGCTATAGCGAAAAAAATCAGGAGTGTAAACTTATGTTTCATGGCTGCCTTTAAATCTACTGATACTTTTACTGTCGAAATTAACTCCCTTTCTTTCCTTTTACAAACATCACGACCGTTACTCCGCCGCCGCCCTGCCGGATATCTGCAAGCTCGAATTTATCAACAAGCGGATGTTTTTTCAGATACTTATGCAGACCCTTTCTGAGCTTGCCGGTTCCGAATCCGTGAATCACATGCGCTCGCTCCCGTCCCTGGTAGTACGCTTCATCCAGGTAGGGATCGAGTTTCTCAATCGCCTGATCCACAGTCAGACCGTGCAGGTCGATGAAAAGCGGGAGTGATTTATGCGACGGGGTCGCGCTTCGCACGGTTTTCTTCTTCGGAGCGTCCTCCGATTTCACAGGCTGCAACTGGTCTATCGGCACCATCAGTTTCTTCCCGCCGATCACGACAGTTGCGCGTTTATTTCCGATTTCGACAAGTTCCCCCTCGCGCCTGAGCGATAAAATCCAGACCGGGTTCCCCTCCTCAAGCTCTGACAATTTGTCCCCATCGACACCGGACGAAATCTCAGCGTTTCCACGTTTCCCTGAAACCGGCGCGGCAAGCAGGTCCGCCGCGCTTCTGATTTTATCCCCAAACGCCCTGACCGCTTTAAGTTCATCGCTGATCTCATCGCCGTCAAGCTGGTGCGGAAGCCGGTCGGCGGCTTTCCTGGCGGCTTCGAGACATTTCTCCGCTTCATTCGTTACCTTTTCAGCATCCTCCAGCGCGGACAGCATTAACATTCGCTTCATCGCGACAAGCGCATGGAGATCGCGGTGCGCCACTTCTCTTGTCTCCTCGAATTCAGCGATATCTTTCTCAAGTTCATCCAGACGATGCTCGAGGCCGGGGATATCAACGGACAGCAGATTGCCTTTCCCGACCAGAAGCTCATCCGCGCGCCTTAGTACGCTGTCATCCAGACCGAGTCTGCGCGCGATCGCGATGGCGTAACTTGAGCCAAGCGTCCCTGCCCTGATCGTGTAAAGCGGCTGGGCATTTTCGATATCGAACTCGACACTCGCACCCG
>CBDUUJ010000032.1:0-12698 GCA_965370205.1 uncultured bacterium | reverse complement strand
GCCTGAATCGGTCTCAAACGGTCCCGATGCTCTCGACGGCACCGTGGGGACCTTCCTCAGGAACGCGAATGTTCCCCTCGCACGATTGATATTTATCCTGTCCTCAAGCCATCGCTGATATACATCGAGCCATGGAAGAACGCGATACAGCTCGCTCAGTCCGCGCTTGCGATTGGATACATTGTTGACTTTGACCTGAAGGACCTCGTCGGCGTCGATAACTTCCTTCACGGTTTCATCCTCAATCGGAAACCATGACATTCCACCGAAACTCCTGAATGAATCGATCCATTCCTCCGGCAGCGCCTTTCTCCTGTATTCGCGCAGGTAGGCGACCGGTTTGCGGATGTCATCCGGGTCGGTGACGATCTCGCAAACTTCCAGCGGATCGATAAGCGCCATTCGGACCGAGCCATCAATCGGATTGATGAAAAAGCGGCAGAATATTTCGCCGTAAATCTGGAGCTCGTTCGACATCCAGTGCTGCATGACCGGCATATCGTTCTCCGGATCGTTCCAGAACCGGTTGAGAATATCCTGCACCCTCGAATCTCTGGCGCTGAAGCCGAGACCTTTGCCCATCACGAACCATGTCGTAATGTTGACGATCTGCCCGGCGAGCGGGTTACGGCACCATGCCGCATAAGAACGCCTGAGAATCGCACGGTGAGCGTCGATTCCGAGATCATCGCCCGCGGCGACATCCATCGAAATCCTCCGCCATTCCCATCGATTCACACCTTCCGGATCGACCGGCCATTCCGAACCTTCCACGCCTGAACCGCTTTCCATAATTGATTCACTCATGGCGGTAATTCGTGATTCCTTTCTAAATGGTCGCATCAGCGCATCAACAATGTCTTTCAGATTCATGAAGTTCTCCGCACGATTTCGCATAGTTTGCTGCACTCTCTAAAGGGACAATTCAAAGAGCCAATGGCGATGAAGAAAAATAAAAATTCTGCTGAACTTCCGGGAGGTCGGTCCGTCGTAATGAGTGATATCATAATGAATGGTATAATCTATCTGAAACACCAACAGACCTATAGAAGTTATTCACGTAGAACAGCACGGCAGTGCGTCCTCTAATTTTGATAAACAGGCAGACAAAGACGCACTGCCGTGCTGTTCTACGATAGGAATATTATTTAAATTTATATTGCAGGAAAACCATCATGACCAAGGGAATGAAAAAAAGGCTGAAGGGCGTACAAAACCAGTTGCAGTTCCAGCTTGTCATGAACTGGGCCGCGAAAGGAATCGCCGTCGGCGCTCTGTTATCAGTCCTGCTTCTGATCCTGAGTAAATTCGCTCCCCTTGGACTTGATATCATCCGCACCTCCGTATCCCTTCTTATCGCCGGATTTGTTATCGGTGCAATTGCAGCTCTCCTTCGTCCGATAAAACTTTTCGACGCTGCATTCGCATGCGACATTCATCTTGGATTGAAGGAACGACTCACAAGCGCCATCGAATTTTCCGATCAGAAGGACACCAATCCGCTCATTCCCGCTCTCATTGAGGACGCCGACCGCCACTCCGAGAAAATCAACCCCCCACGCGACTTCCCCATCAGGTACCCCAGGGAAATTCTCTACGCGTTCATCCTGGTTGCAATCGCGACAGGTTTATATTTCGTTCCACCGTGGCAGTATGTATTCGCGTCGGAAGAAGAAAAAGATGAATATGAAGTTGTGATAGCGGAAGCGGAACGGGTCAGGGAACTCGCGCAGGAAATAACACTCGACCTGCCCACTGAGCGTTCCGAGGTCGCCGAGGAGATCGCGCGCGAACTTCAGGAGCTTGCACGCGACATGGAATTCGGCACTCTCACACGCCGCGAAGCGCTCGAACGATTGAGCGCGATCGAGGAAGCCATCAATCAGAGCCAGGAGGAATCGGGCTATAACGATCTCCGCGAGCAGCTTGCCGAACTCGCAGAAGCTCTCGCGAACTCAAGCGATCTCGGAGATGCAGCGGATGCGATGGCGGAAGGCGACGCCAGTAAAATCCAGGAGGCTCTGGACAGGCTCGCAAGCGATCTGGAGCAGGGACGTATCCCGATGGAAAACCTGTCCGATCTCGCGGATGCTCTTGATAAAGCCATCGCTCAAATGGGGAACGATCCCGCGATGGCCGATGCCCGTGAGGCTCTCGCGCAGGCCCGCGATGAGCTTCGATCCGCAGCGCAGTCAGGCTCCATGGGCGATCAGGAGCAACCGTCCCCGGAGGAAATGGCGGAAAATCTCATAGACGCGATCGATCGCGCAATCCCGGAAATACAGAACCTTGAGGATGTCCCGCAGGACGTGAAGGATCAGGCGGAACAGATGCTCGAAAATATCAGGGATGAATTACAGGAAGCTCTCGACAGCGGCGAGGTCACGCAACAGGATATCAACGAAGCACAGCGGGGGATTCAGGAAGTCAAGAGGATGCTTGAGGATGCGGGTGCCGATTTCAGCGGTGAGGAGGACAATCGCTCCCAGGAGGAGATCGCGCAGGAATTGATCGAGGAAGCCGAGCGGCTTGAACGTGAAGCCGGCAAATGCGACGCTCTCGATGCACAGACACAATCGGAACTCCAGTCGCTGTGTCAGAATGTCGCGCAATCCCTGCAAAACGATATCTCTCAAAATTCCTGTTCCGATCAATCCAACCGCGATGCGAGGGAGAAACTCGACGAAGTCCGGAAACAGCTTGGCGAGAACGATGTATCGGAAGAGCAGATGGGCAAACGCTCCCAGTGTAGCGGCGGACAATGCCAGAGCGGTCAGCAAAGCGGACAACAGGGAAATCAATCAAATTCCGGTCTGAACAGTCTGTTTGGACAGCAGAGCAATTCAGGCCAGGGTCAACAGGGGCAACAAGGGCAACAGGGCGAAGCCGGGCAGTGCTGCAACCGGGCGGGTCAATGCATGAGACAGGCAGGCCAGTGCATGAGTGATAAGTTTGGAGAATGCCTTGGTTCCGGATCGAAATTCAATAAAATGAATCAGAGAATCAGCCAGTGCAGGGGAGGACTGTGCAGCGGCTCAGGCAGCAACCCCGGCCAGGAATCCGGCGGACAGGGTGTCGGCCAGAGGGCCGGCGGAGGATGGGGAACCGGCTCGACTCCATATGCAACCGGACCATCTCCCGTCCAGCCGGGTCACCAGAACCAGGACTGGAACGATCCAAACCAGACGCCCAACGAAACACGCGACTACCAGGCGCTCTACAAACCCAGCATCGAGCAAAGCCAGACATACGATGTCCAGCTCGAAGGAAAATTCACCGATGTCGGAGGCAGTTACATATTCACTGAAGTGGTCGATCCGGACACCGGCGAGACCAGCTATGTCCCGTATTTCTCCCTTGAACCAACCGATGTCGAAACCCTCATGGACGCGGTCGAGGACCAGGACATCCCACGCTCCTAGGCCGACGTCGTACGTTTCTATTTCGAGCAGCTTGCATCCGGCGGTACCACCGAAGTCACAGACTCAGAATCCTCCGAATAACACACACCGCTGGCATCTTGCCAGCTGTAACGCTGGCTTCCAGCCGGCTGTACTGCCGGCATCCCTGCCGGCAATCCATAGACCCGCTTATCATGCTACAATTAATATGTTTCCATGTTCTCTGCTTTTCTGAAAAGAATCTGCCCTCTTCTCATTGCTTGCTTAATCCTGCCGATTATTTCAGCCTGTCCGCAGTCCGGCGATAAAGACATCCCGCCACAGGAAACTCCCGAACCGGTCCAGCAACTCCCAATTCACAAAACTCCCGGACTACACCTCGTTTACACAGTCAACGATCCGCGCACGGCCACAATCGGAAGCGAAAAAAAGGCGCACGTTCTCATCGCAGAAACCGACGGGTCCCGTCGCGAAGTCCTGTTCAGCTTCCCGGGTTTCATCTACCACACGGTTCCGTCACCCGCCGGAACCCACATCGCGTTTGTCGGGAATGTCGCGGGAAACGAAGACCAGGATGAGATGCATCTTTTTCTCTACCACTTCAAAACCGGACGATACCGGGATGTGTCGGCGTCCGGATTTTACTCCCGTGCAGTAAAGACCGCGCCGGTTTTCACTCAGGACGGGAAATGGGTGTTGTTCCTGTCGCGATGGGCAGTGGGATCGGGAGAATATAACCTGTTCAAATGCTCGGTCGCCGATGGACGAATCGCCGGATTGTACACGGACCCGGTCGAGGAAGTCCCTTTGGGGATGATGCCGAACGGGGAGCGTTGTGTGGCGGTCCGACGGATACCGAATATCCCCGGAAGACTGGAATATATCGTGGTGGATGTCGAAACCGGGGATGTTGAGGTTCTCCATGTCTTTGAGAACATGACCAAAGTAGGCCCTGCGCATATCGACGAGACGGAGGAAGTAATTTACTGCGATATCAAGCCTTTCGAGGAAGGCGTGGGGCCGCTCGGCGGGACTAGGTCGCGGGAAGTGATATCGATTAACAGGGAATCGGGTGTGGAGACAAGCCTTCTGGAACCAGGCTCGGTGTCGTATATATATCATGTATACAACGATGGGGATGGCAACCAGCGTCTGCTTCTCAGGAGACAGGAAGATATCGAAGGTGAGGACACGCCGATGACGAGGATTGCGTCATGCGGCGTAGACGGTACCGACTTCCGGTATCTCACTGACCTGAGCGCGCGTTCATACCTCTATCATCCACCGACCAACATCAGGCACATCTCGCCCGATCATTCACTGCTGTTTTTCTACAGGCAGGACCCGGTTTTCAGGTATGAGGATATCTGGGTGATGAAACCGGACGGTAGCGACCAGGTAAATATCAGCAACACCGCCGGATACAATGAGGGCGCCGCGGGATGGATAGAAATACCTGAATCTGATTAATAAAAAATGGGGTTATTCTGCAATCTTTGATGTTTTTGGTGCGGCAGGCTTTTTCGATTTCCGTTTAGGCTTTACGGGTATCTCCGAGCGCTTTTTCAGTTCCGCCTGATATTCATCCCAGCGATATTCTTTTGTCACCTTAGGGCTTAGATCATGAACCATTATGGAAAAACCATTCGGCTCAGCAAAATTCTCCTCTAAATCCCATACAAAATCCTCGAACCTTTCATAATCCTCTATTCTAATCCAAAGCGCCTCGAACTCCTCGGTATCATCATATTCTTCATCCGGACAACCCGTACCGGTCCATATTACAACTGAGTCCGGAAAATTCGACTCAATCCGTCTTATCACTTCCTGTATGAATTCCCGCCTGTCAATTCGTCGTGATTTCACTCTCTATCACCTCGAACAACCTGTCTAAATCTCGTTTTAGAAGATCAATGCTTTTCTCTTCCACATGTATATCTTTATAATCTCCTCGGACCCTCAGTTTCCATGCTCTTTTTAACAATTTCATTATGTTATTAGAATAACTTTGCAGTTCTTTCGACGCCTGAACGTGAAGTTCCTGCCAGGGCCAGTATTTTTTATTATTTTCAACCCATTTCTCTCTACGCCATAATTTTTTCGGAATCGGGACACCCCTCTCCTCAAAAAGCGCATTTATTGCCAGGCGTAGAGCATAATAATATCTCGAAGCAGCAGCATTGAATTGACCATTCTCAAAAGCGTGTTCGCTTACTGAACGGTTCTCCACACTCTTATTCCAGTATGCTTTCGTCCTTTGATCCATGGAGTGTCAATACTGCCAGTATCAGCGCCCTGCAAGGCTCGTGATATTACCAAAACAGGTCAGTTATGACAACTGATAATGGATTGCTGCTCGCTACGCCGATCTAATCAGCCAGATCCGACATCTCGTCCACGATCACTTCGGCAGGTACCATGTCGACCATCTGGAGTTCGAGGTTCTTATATTCATCCTCGGGCCAGTACAGCCGCACGTTGTTGTCTCCCAGCCTTAGGAGTCTGTAGAGGTCATAATACGCGAACGGGTCGCTTGTCCAGTACTTGCCCCATCCGATCGCGCCGGTGTAATCAATCGATGACTCAACCAGTGTGCCGTTTATCTCGACCTGCAAGCGCATATATGAGGTGTTCTCCTGCACAAGATACGGAAGAATGCGAAGGAAATAATCCGTGTAGGGGTCGTCTATCCTGAGGTTCCCCTGCCAGTAGCCGCCGGGCGGAATAATCCAGACGCCGTCATCGATCCATCCGCTGGACGCGTAATCCCAGAAATTGCTGCTCAGAGTGTTGCCTATCGGGACCACATACCAGTTTCGCGAGAAAGGACCTATCCGATTTATGTACTCTCTCGGACGTAATCTCGCATAGGGATAAAGATACATGTACGGCCACGGGTTGTAGGGATAGATATTCATCGGGTAATCGATGAAAGTCGCGAACTCATCAAGCTCGATGAAATCAACATCACGGAAAATCTCATCCCGGCTTTCAGTATCGCGAGGCGTCCAGGTCGGTTTCACCACCTGGAAATCATTGACTGCAATTGAAAGGATCTGCTCGTCCGGCTCGATTTCATTCGGCGCGAGAGCGATCGATTCAAGCCTTTCATCGGTCAGCGGGAGATTATGGATGATCATCAGAATGTATTCCCGTCCGAGCGTATCGCCGATTATGCCGTGATACTCCCGATCGAGTCCGCCCTCTGTCAGTATGGTGTGCTCATTCATCAGAAGCGGTTTGACAATGCGATCCGGGGAGTAATCAAGAAGGGAAACATACTGATCGTGGAAGCCATGATAGAAAATGATAATCTCGCGTCCGGGGCTGATAGGTCCGCCGCGTGTTACGTTGAAGCGCAGACCAACCGGGCCAAAAATATCAGCGGCTGTTTCGATCACGCTCAAATCGATAATCTCAAGCGTGCCGAATTCATCATCGTTGAGGATCTCCGCGTTCGTGGGAAAGACTGGCATAACAAGAAGCAGAAACGCGGCAAGTATTGTCGGGTAGATGGGTCGGATCATGTTCATTTTCATTCCTCCACCGATGCTGCCGGTGTCAAGTCATACGGAATCCGGGCATAAAGAATTATTCCCCCGCTCTGTATGATAATTTTACCACGTATGCGGTTCACAATAATGCAGCGGTAATATTAACCAGAAATTGTTACACATTAACTTACACTTGCATTATAATTTTCTGAAAGAGGAAATCGCATGAATTTCAGATTTACCATTATGAAATTAAATCCCTTTTGGATTTTTATCCTGATCATTATCCTGTTGATGGAACTCGGTTGCGGAGATCGTAATACGCAGAATCATGACTCCCCACCAGCCTTTGAGGACATTATCTTCCCCGAGGATGGAGATTTTATCGCTGAAGGTCGGCTTATAATTTCCGGTACTCTGGTTGATGATACCGGTTTTCATCCCGAGGAACCGATCAGCCTTGAAGTTGGGGTTAGTCTTGGGAACGAGCAGACAAGAACCTTTATTATGGTTCTGAATGGTGAGACATCATCAGATTATTCTTTTTTCAAAACGAATACCGGTGAATTTGTTTTCAACTTCGATGACGTGCAGCGTATGAAACCGGGTATTTTTAAACTGACACTTCAGGGGATGGATTCCGCCGGTAATGTTGTCACACAGGTCTCCAGCGTGACTGTTGGCGAGTTTGGGGATGTTAATCTCGAACCACTTATCGATGCCAGGAACCAATACGGAAAGCAGATACTCAACATGCTTGGCAGTATTCAGAAGAATCTGGGTTTCTATGGAGAATATTACTCGTACGATTTGGAAATTATTGATTACCTGAAGACCTACGTTAACGAGACCTACATAACCAGACCTGTCAGGATTTCGGAATGGGTAACTCCTATGGACAATCTTGTCGCGAGCGTTACCGACTGTCCGATTCCCGATTTATCGCATCCGGATTACCAGGACTATCTTGAGATCAAACCGTTTGTAATCATCGCCGTTAATGAATTTCAGTCCCTGCTTGAAGATCGCCAGATAAAAGCAGCATATCCGTGGTATCCAGACTACAGTTATCCTTATGACATACCCGACCTGAGACCAAAACCGGTGGATCATTACAACAGCTTTTCAATTGTTATTGAAAATGACAATGACAATGAAAATTTTTCAACCTGCATTGTCATTAACAGTTCTCCGCCTTACGACACAGACGAAATCTGGAATGTCGCGGATTTCACAATTGTTTCCGATCCTGAAAGTCCGCTGGAAATTACGGGGTTCATCGGGTCGGAACTTAACCGGATTACAATTGAGCCGGAACATTACGATCCTCCGCTCAGGCTATTCAATCTGTTTTATGAAACGGGCGTGGATTTTCCGATTGTTCTGAAAATTCTGTAGATGATTACAACCCGAATTCTTCGATGATAGCGTCACCGATTTTCGGATCGGATCCCAGGTGATCGCTTATCACAATCCCGTCCTTATCTATGAAAACCAGGTATGGAATTCCTCTGGTAGGATACTTATTCGAGATGCCCCGCGACGGATCATGTATTATCGGGAAAGAAACTCCCTTGCTGCTTATGAGGCTCCGAATTGCGCCAGCGGAGCCGGATTCCTCGCTTGATATGGCGATTATTTCCACCTCATTGGAATGACCCTGATAGAACTGCTGGAGAACGGGAAGTTCCACTATGCATGGACCGCACCAGGTCGCGAAAAAATCCAGCACGACCGGCTTTTCGCCGATGTAGTCAGACAGTTTGATGTTTGTGCCGTCGATTGTGACATGCTCGAAGTCCGGCGCGGTCTGTCCCTTGACCATTCTCGACGGGCTTCCCGATCCGCCTCCGGAACTTCTGTTTGAACCGACGTTTGAATCGCAGCCGGGCATCCATATCGCGAAATAGGCCACAAGAGCCAGTACGATCACAATTACAATAACTCCCCCACGTGTTGAATCTTTCATTTCATTAGCTCCATGTCATTGTTTTTATATAGCGCTAATATATCCAGCGCTGAAAATTATATTAACACACAATTTTAATTGCCCCTGTAACCGGGTTCATATTGCGCGCTGTTGCTCTCCACCCTGCCTCCGCCTGTAACAATCACACCCGCTGCAACCGGACGGCGTCCGATAAGCGCGTCCTGTCTTGCGATATCGTCAATTTCCTCAGCAATCAGCTCCAGACTCTCGTTGTCGTCCAGTCTCTCATAAACATCTCTTAAATCATATGCTAAATATATATCCTGACGCCAGTTATCAAAGCTCTGGCGGTACGCCTCCAGAGCATCATCGATCCGGTCAAGTTCCTCCAGCCATTGTCCCTTATAGTAGAAATAGTATGGTACAAGCGCAGCCGATACTTTTCCTGACTCCGCTGCTTTATCAATTTCCGCAAATGCCTCATCGGTCCGATCGAGTCTCCACAGAGCGCAAGCCCGAAGATAGTGAGCGAGATCATCATCCGCATTGCGTCCGATTACCTCATCCGACCTGGCAATAACCTCATCATAGTTCCCGTCAATATAAGCGCGCCTGGCATTGTATTTCGGATCGAGAATTTCGATCGTATGCTCTTCCGCAATCCCATCAATTATGGTTCCCTCGGCATGTTGAAGGTCGGGTTTAAGTAGGATCATACTGATATGATATTGAGTTCCGATGTAGGCATCCTCGGTGATATCATCCAGCTTGATGATCCGCCAGCCGTCCCACGCTGAAAACGGCTCGCTGATATCGCCGATCTCCATCGTGTAGGCCATCTTCTGGTAGGACTCCGGATTGTCCACGACGCTGAAGGCTTTAAGCTTGCCGCCGCTTCGCGCGTTTACTCCATACGATTCCTCCCGTGCGAGATCGGCAAATTCCGCGCCGTCCTGTATCAGCATCTCATGGATGTCCCACGCAAGCTCTTCCATCAGCCCATCGGCAAGCTCGCGCACTTCCTGCGACGATATATCCACACCCGGAAGCCGTTTGATCTCCTTCCGGATCTCATTATCGATCGCATGTTCACGCGCGGCAAGGATCTCGTCCGGGGTGAATCCAACGAAGTTCGATATCCTTGTGCGTCTCGATTCACGGTAATTCTCGACATGCTCCGTGATATTTGCCTCGTACACATACTCGGTATCGACCTTCGCTACCCTGACTTCCGATCCGGGAACATGGCCGGGACCGCAACCGGTTGATATCAATAACGAAAACGCCGCGATCAGCAGTACCGCCGAAGAATAATTGATCATGTTTGAAAACCTGTTCATAAATATTCGGACACCGTTTATTGGAATACCGTCTATTCTACCACCATCTGGATACTCAGCACACCCTCCCGGTAGCATAAGTGTGCATTGGCAATCTGATCCCATCCGTATGTAACGCTGGCATCCTGCCGGCTGTACCGCTGGCATCCCTGCCGGCTGTATCGCTGGCATCCTGCCGGCATTGCAAATCGGGGGGATGCATTCATGTAATATGACATCACGAACAGGTCTGAGTTCACCTTCTTTTCAGCTTCGACATTATCCTTCTCATAAGAGATCCAAAGTCTCCGGGTCTGCCTTTAGGTGAAACTGCTCCCATCGTATCCTGAAAAAATTCCGACCCTGCGCCATGAGTCGATTTGGGATCCGATGCCCACTCAATCAGCGGTCGAGCCATCCTCGACCATTTCAGCTCCATCCGTACATTCTCAAAACTCTCCGCATATTTGTCCCTGCCCGGCTCCAGAACCTGGATGATCCCCATTGCGAACGCCGACGGGTCGGACGGCTCCACAACGACGCCGATATCGTTCTCAGCAATCAAACCCGAATATTCATCCCCACCCGACACAACCAGCGGGAGACCCATCCATATCGCGTCGAGGAACCGGGTCCTGACCGCGTAACGCGCCTCCAGTCCGGGAGAATGCGAACTTACACAGCATCCGGCATGCGCGAGAAGTCCAAGGTATTCATCGCGGGGAAGCCATGAACCGAAGATCAATGATTTTTCGACGCCGAGCTCCTTCGCGAGTTTTTTAACCCGACCGACCGACTCCGGCGGGGGCACATGTGGATTCGGGTGACGGGTTCCGGGAAACGCCAGCCGCGCATTCGGATATCTCCGAAGAACCTCAGGCCAGGCCTGCACGACCAGCTCCGGATTCAGCCAGTCCCACATTCCGCCGCTCCAGACCACAAGAGGACCATCCGTTTTGAACTCTTCCGGCAGGGGCATTTCATCCCGCGATGGAGGATCATCATCCGGAAGTCCGAACGGCACAAGCCCGATAAGCTGATCGGGTCCGGCATCCGGCTGCCATGTGGATGGATTCATCCGGTTCAAAGCCATCAGCGCGCCAAGGAATAAATCCTGCTGACGTTTTCCCGCGACAAGAAAATAATCGCCGCGCATTAGTCCCGCCAGAAGCGCCGCGAGATGTCTCTCGTGCTGGAAATCCCGCTCTGCCTGCGAAGCTCCCCTGAACATTTCAAGATTCTCCCAGATGACCGGGTCGAAAAGGTCGACGATTACAGGAATATCGGATTCCAGGATCTGGGGAAGGGTCAGTGCGACAAGCGGGGGCACAAGAGCTGCGGTGAACCGTTCGAAATATCCGGAATCGCTTTCAATCGGGCTGTCGGGAGCTTGATGGATGAAGCGGATATTTTCACTCTCAATTTTCGGGGCTTCACCTTCGAAAACAACCTCGACACGACCGATCCGCGAAAGCTCACCCGCAAGCGCAAGGGTTCGGACCGCAGGACCGGCATGTTTTGGTCCGAGGCGATCGTACGCGATAACAAGGAATGACTGGTCACCCATAACGGTCCGCACATTATAGCAAAGCGGGATTTTTTCTGTAGCGCGGATATTCCCGGGACTGTTGAAAAAATCCTGGAATCCCGGAGTCTCAGATTTTTACCTTCAATCAGCTATTATTCCTGCACTAAAATATTTAGTAACTAAAACCCATCTATGCCGCCCACAAACTTGGTGCAAAGGTGGTCAATTTCCTGATAACCATCGGGTTTGTGGGTGTCATTTTTATCGTCAATCATCCAGAAAATAACACCCACAAACCCGCCGATTATTAAAAAACCGGTCGAGACAGGATTAAGTTTGTGGGCGGCATATTTTTAAATGACGATATATCGAGAAATATTGTGCCTTTTTCAACAGTCCCGTTCCGTGGGATGTATTGTGATACATCTCGTCAGGATGGGATTTTTCGGAAAATCACCGCATTATAACTTGACAGGCTTGTATAACTATGATACTATTGTACTAGTAGTTTAATACACTACTAGTAAGAAACGCCTATATCCGGCGAATAAAAGGAGAAAATGGAACAATGTACCGCAAAATCAGGAAAAAGGAGGATTTAATTAATTGCAGCTCATCAACACTGTGTCTGCTCAGGGATGAGGATCTTGTCTTTCACATCAGGAACGGAAATCCCGAGGCGTACCAGGTGCTGGTCGACCGTTATGAGGTGCTGGTTAAATCTGTGGTGGCAAAATGCCTTGGAAATGATCCGATGACGATCGAGGACACATGCCAGGAGACATTCCTGAAAGCGCTCGCCCGTATTCGCGATCTCAGAAAACCGTCACGGTTCAGGAGCTGGCTTTGCGCGATCGCCCAGAACCAGGCGCTTGATCTGCTCAGGCGCAGGAAAAGGACTGTGTCATGGAACAGCACGGGATCGACAAACGGGAGCAACGGGGATGACATCCAGCCCGTGTGGCAGATACCGGATACAAAGGCCAACCCAGCCGAAAAACACGCGCGAGTGGAAGTGGCCGGGAT
>CBDUUJ010000031.1:0-12881 GCA_965370205.1 uncultured bacterium | reverse complement strand
AAAACCCTCAACCTGCTGCTCACTTTACACTTAACCTGCTGCTTACTTTACCCTCAACCTGCTGCTCACTTTACACTTAACCTAAGTGTAGGATACATCCGCGATCTAAATTTTTCTCCTCCACGTACCGCTGGCTTCCAGCCGGCTGTCCCGCCAGCTTCAAGCTGGCACGACATATGCCAGAATTATCCTCAAACTCAAATTCATCAGGAAAAAAATCATGACCAATCCAAAGACAGACATCCCAACAACCATGCAGACCTGGGTGGTTCCCGAACACGGCGGAATCGACATTCTCAAACTTGAAACGCGACCGGTTCCAGAGCCTGGTCCAGGCGAAATCCGCGTAAGAACAATCAGAGGCGCGCTCAATCATCTCGATCTCTGGGTGCGACGAGGAGTACCGGGGCACAAGTTCCCGCTTCCGATGATACCGATGAGCGATGTCGCGGGTGTTATCGACGCGGTTGGCCCTGATGTTCATAATCATTCAATCGGTGATCGTGTCGTTTTGATCCCCGGAGTAAGCTGCGGTTCATGCGGAAGCTGTCTTGCGGGAGATGATCCTCTTTGCCGCGATTACGGAATCCGTGGCGAATCCTTTGATGGGGGCGCGGCGGAATATGTTGTCGCCAGGAAAAATGAAGCACTTCCGATTCCCGACAGCATGGACTGGGACACCGCAGCGGCGTTCGGTCTCACATTTCTAACCGCATATCGCATGGTGTTCACTCGTGGGAAAGTACAAATGGGAGAGTGGGTTTTAGTCCACGCGGCGGGAAGCGGGGTGTCGTCTGCGGCGATACAACTCGTGAAACTTGCAGGCGCAAGAGTGATCGCGACCGCTGGCAGCGAAGAAAAAATCGAGCTTGCGAAGTCATTCGATATAGAGCACGTAATCAATTACAGGGAAACCGATTTCGCGAAAGAGGTCCGAGGAATCACCGGAAAACGCGGAGTCGATGTGATAATCGATCATGTCGGGAAGGACACATACGCAGGCAATATAAAAAGTCTCGCGAAAGGCGGACGGCTTGTGGTCTGCGGGAATACATCGGGTCCGATTGTCGAGACAAATCTAGCGATGATTTTCTTCAAGGGATTGAGTGTATTGGGAAGTACGATGGGATCGCGCATGGAATTTATGAAATGTCTTGACATCGTCTCGCGCGGACTCGCAAAGCCGGTAGTAGACCGAATATTCCCATTCGAAGAACTTCCGCAGGCGCATGAACGCCTCGAAAGCAGAAAATCGTTCGGAAAGGTCTTATTAAAGATTGGGGATTAGTATCTCAAACGTTTATGTTTCAATATATGTCCACGGTAAATCTGGATATTCTTCATGAAACCTTTTAATAATTTCTACTCGATTTATATTTTCAGATTCTACATTTTCAAACAGTACATATAATCTAATAATATACAATGCATAATCCGAAAATTTATGCATCATTGATGAGCTGACATCAATAATTGATCGTGGCTCGTTATTTTTATCCAATATTCGAGTTAATATCTCATATTTTCCTCTTAATTTACTAGTATTTCCCTTTGTCACGTCATATGTTGGCATATGTGAAGGGATTTTAGTGAAACTAAGATCTCCTCTTTTTAACCACGTGAACCATTGATCTGGTCTTAAAACATAGTCCCCGGATATTTTACCTTTTATATTTTTAATTTGTTCTAAATAATTATCGAAATGTTTTTCTGGATCAGTATCTATCTTATCGACAAATTCTATTTCAGCAACTAATTTTGGCGGCCTTCGGTTTAAAATGGATTCTATTCTTTGCAATATTGCTTTGTCGTTTTCATTCTCTGCAGTTCTTTTTAAATTTCTAATTTCTCTAATTAAAGACATAACACTATCATCCGTAAAATCCCCCCATTCTCCATCCTGGATCATATTAATAATATTAGCTTCTGATAATTCTAACTTTCCTAATTCTACTAATTCAGCAATTACATCTTTTATTATTAACTCAAAAGCAGCTACTGATCTATGCCAGGCGACTTTCGTATAATCGAAATATCTAGATATGAGGAAATGCTCAACGGCCTTGATCGCCTTCCCAGAGTAGCATATTTGATTATCTCTAAAGTCTATTTGGCTGATTAAATATTCTGCATCGATTGCCCCAAATGGCAAACCTGTATGGTGTGCGGTTCGTAGAAGATAATCAATTCTATCTGCATCAAGATCAGAACTGATTAAATCAGCAAGGGGGTCACGAGCCTCACGAGTAAATATATTCGCAATATCAAGGGGGGTAAAAACTCCATTATTTATTATTTCTGATATATAAGGATCATTAAGTACTATTAATTTACCAACTTGTTCATGACTTAATGCTTTTGGCCTTGATGCTTCATCAGAATCAGCCTCTTGATCTGTATCGGTTGTTTCCTCATCTTTTTTGTCTTTAAATATTTTCTTGCTGTAGTAATCTTTTGCAGCATCTTCCATGCAATGCGAAAAAGGATAATGGCCGATGTCATGAAGAAGACCTGCAAGTCTGTATTTCTGTATTAATACAGCATCAATTTCCTCATCATTAATTCTGCATCCTTTGTGTTTGAGGACATTAAGCATTTCCCCAACAACATGGCATACACCAATGGAATGAGAAAACCTGGAGAATCCTGCTGAAGGATATACAAAATGAGCTAATCCTAAATGCTTAATGTTTCTCAACCGTTGAAAGGCAGGTGAATCTATGATGGATAATTCCAGATCACTAAGTAGGATACTTCCGTAAATGGGGTCAGATAAACGATTTTTATAATTTAATCCCATAAGATAATATATTAATTAAGTGGATTATTATTAATTGCATCGATAGCATCCTTACAAAATATACTCAGATGCGGTTTCTCTTTTTCGATAATCTTTACTGTTTCATCTTCAGAGTATTTACTTACATTACGGAGAAAATGAAAAGAGGCAACCAGTTCAATCCATTCATGATTTTCTAATTCAAGACCTTCCGGTTTTTTAAAAAGAGGTTTTGCTTTGGATATCCTTTCCTTTATTGTTTTTGGAAAGGTTTTTTGTTTATATTCATCATCACCTGTGGCAATAGCCTCGGCCAAGCTATAGTAATCCTTAGTAAGCGCAGGGCTATAAGGACCTTTAACATACCAGCCAAATCTATACCCTAAATCGACTCCGGTTTGCTGTCCCAGGTAGACTGCTTTTTGAACATTTTTTCGATCTTCTATGGTGTCGATACCATTTTTAACACCAAGTTCTTCAAGAAAGAGCTTTAGTGCGATTAATCTGGCATCCATGTTCTCCTCCAGGTTATTTTAATAATGATAGTATACCATTTTGATTTGGAAAAAAATAGCCTCTACACAATACTATCATGAAACTAAACTAAAATATAGCCTTTTTTATAAAAAAAACAAGAAAAAATCCTACTTCAACGCTTCTGTTTTTCCCTTGAAATCACGATAAAAACTGAGCGTGTCGAAAACATCCTCGGGGAGATTGGTTTTTCCGTGGACGATCAGACCGGCGAGATCAACAGCTACCCCCGGACCCATCATGAAGCCCTGTCCGCACATTCCAACGCCGAGATACATCCCCGGCTGTTCTTCCACCTTATCAACGATCGCGACACCATCCGGAGTCATCGGATAAAGACCGCGCCAGACCCGTCTCACGAGTAGATTTTTAAAACGCGGGACAAGCTCGACCATCCGCTTCGCGATAATCGGCATGAACTCGCTTGTCTCATCGCGGTCTGTGCCGATGAAAAGCTCGGATGGCGTGTAGCAGAAGATGATCTGGCCTGTCGACATCTGGCCGAAATAGAAATTGGCGGTTTTGCCGTCGCTGCCCGGACGGATATCGACGACAAGCGGATCGAGGAAATGCTCGACCGGCGCTGAGATCCCGGCCTCGTGGCTGTCCGGGGTGACAGGAATATCAAGCCCGGTAAGCGCTCCGATCGCTTTCGCGCGTGCACCCGCCGCGTTGACGATAATGGGTGTCGAATATTCGCCTTTATTCGTTCGGACTTTTTCGACCTTGTCGCCGGGACCGAGATCGATTCCGATTACACTTTCATTGAATCGAAATTCCGCGCCCTTTTCCTCCGCGGCTTTCTGGCATGACGCGGCGAAGACCAGCGGCGAGACCTGCCCGTCATCCGGGGAGAATGTCCCGCCGCGAAGCCCGTCCATAAGGATTCCCGGCACGAGTTCGCCCACGCGGTCAGGACCCACCCAGTCGATGTTCAGATTGTTTGCCTTCTGGATCGTAAGAAGGGTTCTCAGAATCGTCTCCTCGCGCTCGCCGTATGCGGGGAAACAGTAGCCGCCTTTTTTCCAGTCGATTGCGCTGCCCCAGGTTTCCTTCCAGGTGGAGAATATCTCGAGGGATTTAAGGCAGATGCCGATTTTCGCGGGGTCGGAATGGGTCGCGCGGACGCCACCGATCGCGGACTTGTTCTGTCCCTGACCGCCCGATGGAAGCGCGTCGATACAGAGAACCTTCAGACCCTCAAGCGTGAGAAAGAGGGTTGTCGGCAGTCCGACAGATCCCGCTCCGATAACTATGGCATCGTACGTGTCAGTCATTTTATTCATCCAGCCCGGCGAACGACGACATCGGAACCTCCTCGACAAACGGTCGCTCCGTGAAATCAGTAACCTCGCTCAGATCGATTCCTTCCTCGCGGAAAATTCTCATGATTAATTCCCTGCATGTCTTCCCGCCGCATGCGCCCATGCCGGTACGGACTGTCGCCTTGAGCTGGTTCATATCGCGGACGCCCCTCCGGATTTCCTCGACAATCTCTCTTTTCGTCACGCGCTCGCACCGGCAGATGATCGTGTCGTCATCAAGCGGCGCTTCGCTGTCTTCGCACTCCTCAATTTCAGGATGAAGGCTGAATCCTGCAACTTTCTGCCGCTCCTCATATGGAACCTCAAGAAGGACAAGCTGCCGTTTATTGAGAGCGGGACTTTTCTTTACGGCTTTAACTAATCCGGTTCCCACTCGTTCAGCTTCGAATCCCACAGTCCGAACTGTCTTCCCCGGTCTGACAGCTATATCGGTGATTTCCCATGGCACGGTGATCATAGCGGTTTTGTTAGCTGGATCGGCGCGTTCATCCACGAGGACGATGGCGAGTCCCGGACATGCCGCGACACACTGCCCGCATCCAATGCATTCACCTTTAAAGAACGGTTGCTTCAGGATATTTCCTTCAGCCATTTCGATTTGATGAATCGGGCAGGCTTCGGTGCATGGATCGCACGGGATTTCCTCGGTGCAGCGGATTATTGGGTAGACTGCTCCGGGTTTCTCCGTGATTGTGAAATCGGAATGGGGTCCGGGTTTGCTGCGAAGTATCTCACCCGTTGCATGCCATTCGTGCGGGATTTCCGCCTCGTATCCAAGGTGATCGAGAATTTTTCGTCCGACGATTTTCCCCGAGAAAATCGCGGCGGATGCCTCGGCGATTTCCTCAGCGTCGCCCGCTGACCAGACCGGGAAGCTGTATTCCTTCGCCTTATGGTAAAGCTCATCGACCGGCGACAGTCCGACCGCAATCAGCACCGTGTCGACATCGAAAGTCCTTTCGGTGCCTTCAACCGGCTGCCATTTTTTATCTATCGCGGCGATTGTGACTTTTTCGACCCGTCCTTTTCCGTCAACCCTGAGAACGGTGTGACTTGTGTAGACCGGGACACCCAGCCGTTTGAGTTTATCGATATGTACTTTATATCCGCCGCATTTTGGGAGAGCCTCGACAAGTCCGACCACATCGATACCCGCCTGGATCGCGTGATAACCGCCGATCAGTCCGACATTACCGCCGCCAATAATAAACAGCCGCTCGGTCGGACGGACAAGGTCGCGGTTTACAAGAGTCTGGAACGCCCCCGCGCCATAAACGCCGGGAAGGTCGCAGCCCGGAAATGCAAGCCCTTTCTCTCTCGCGCCGGTCGCGACAAGAACCAGCTCCGGCTCGACAAGGATGTATTTGCTATCCCTGACAATACCGATCTTTTTATCCTTGAATACACCGACCGCAGACGCGTTCAGCCAGATATCCACCGAACTCTGCGCCCTGACATCAGCCTCGAGGATTTTTGCGATCTGAGTGCCGCGCGTACCGGCCCAGCAGTCCGCGACCGATCCGAAAAATCCATGCGTCTGGAGTGTGAGCTTGCCGCCGAGTTCATGTTTATCGTCGATCAGAAGTGTTTCCACTCCCATGCGACCGAGTTCGATCGCGGCGCAGATTCCCGATGGTCCGCCTCCGATTATCAGTACTTTGACCTGAATTGTTTCGATGTCGTGAAATGTGCCGAGTTTGTCTTCAGCCGGAAGTACCGGAAGACCGTCGAGACTTTGCACCCGCACGCCGGGTGTGACAGCGGTCATGCAGGCCTTGACCGGAATATCATTTGCCAGCACAAGGCACTGCGAGCATTGACCGTTCGCGCAGAAAATCCCCTGTTCGGCGCCGTCTTTCTCGTGATGTCCGTAGACATGGATACCGTTCGCGAAAAGTGCGGACGAGATGACCTCGCCTTCGTACGCGGTGAGGGGTTGTCCGTTAAAGGTAAATGGAATCTCGCGGCGCAGGGGCACGTCGAGGATCGGGTGGCTGGTTATGCGGTGTTTGTCTGTCACTTTTGTTATTGGTGCCGGCTGGCAGCCGGCGGTACTGCCGACAAGCTGTCGGCGTTACGGTTTCAGGCTGTCGGCGTTACGGTTTCAGGCTGTCGGCGTTACGCTCCTGTGAATTCCTCCGTGACCGTGTGACGCTCGGAGAGGAATGAGTACAGGCCTTTTATTTTAATTGATGTCTCCTCCCAGCTTCCCGGACGGCGGCCCTCAAGGAGCCTGACCAGCATCCGGGTTCCGGGAATTAATACAACGGATGCGCCCGTTGCTTCAGCGGCTTTGAGAAAATCGGTTTCGATGCGCTTGGATATGGAATTAAATTGATTCCATCCGCCGAATGTCGATGGGTGTCCTCCATCAAATTCCCTGACAGTCAGACCGGGAACGCTTCCCAGGAGTTTGCGGATCGACTCAAGACCGTTCGGATCGGAGTAGCGGTCGGGCGGCTGGATTGCGACTGTCTGAGGGGCTGGCATGAACGCCAGTTTCCCGCCGCGCCGGACGAGAAAGTCCGCCAGCCTGACGACTTCAAAATCCCAGCCGGGAATCCGTCCGGGATATCTGTTAGCGAGAGTGTACCGGCAGTCGTCGCATGCCGTAACGATAGTTTTCACTCCACGGGATTTCAGAAGGTCGCAATTTCGTGAACCAAGCGCGATGAAAGCGTCACCGTCGCCTGTATGCAAGCGGTCTCCACCGCAGCAGACCTCATCGGGAAGAACGACGGGACGTATATCAACAGAATTCAACAGATCAATAGCTGCGCGAATTTCATCTGTCGGATTGAAACCGATAGCGTCTCCCATCAGCGTATCATAGTAAGGCGCACATCCGACAAACAGAGCAACCTCTCCATTTTCATTCCCATTGGCGATTCGAAGATTGTCCGAAATCCATGCAAGGCGATTCTGACGGGATTCGTCTTTAATCTGCAATGTGACAATGGCATCGAAAGCGCCGCCAAACGCACGCGGTATTTCATTCTCGCGTATGCCGTCCGTGAGGATCATATGGTCGGCGCATTCCGGGAAACTCACATCGGCGCTGGGTGAGCAGAGTTCGCATCCGATGCAGTGATATATCCCACCTGGGAACCATCCGGAGCGTGCCTCATCCAGAAGCCGCGACGGCACGAATTCCCTGCGGTATTTCGTGACCGGGCATGCGGAGTCGTCCGGTTCGGGCTTGTCCCTGTCAAATCCGCTCATGCAGGGAATGTCGCTGAGACTATGTCGTTTTTTTTCAGTCATTGAAATTCAGGATCATCAGCCTCGATGAAAACAAGTCGTTTCGTGTCTATTCCGGCAACTTCAGCTACATTTCTCGCCCGCTCCATGGCTTTTTTAGCTTCGACGCATCCGAAACCGTGAAGGCATGATTTTTCTCCGCAGCTCAATACGGCAACCTTCTCGTATCCTTCGGCAAGAGCGAGCATGAGTTCGCCTGAACCGACCCGTCCGGAGCACTGCACTTCGATCTCAACCGCATTGTCGAAGAAACCAGCGAAATCATCGGGATTCTGACGTGCACAATAGAAGAGAAGATTTTTTTCGTTTTTTGCCATGTGAATTCTTATTTTATCTTTTCATGTATGCCGGACCGGATTGATCGCAGGGATGTCACACCCTGATCGATAGCTCCGGACGGGCACGCCGATACGCAGGTTCCGCAGCCCTTGCACGCGAGGATGTCGATTGCTGAAACGAAACCATGCACCGGATCGGGCGCGATTCTCGGCGCGTGATATCCGCAGATATCCTCGCACACTCCGCATCCCCGGCATCGATCCGGATCGACCACCGCTGCGAATAATTCCATTTTTTCGGAATCCTTAACACCGGTCTTGTCGAAAATTCCGCGGGCGGTATCAAGCGGGACCCGGATCTGGACCGGGTTCCCATCATCATCCTGAGCCAACCCGCGCTTGCGATAGCAGTTTGACAAGCAGAACGCGCACTCCTCGCAAGGTCCGCACAGAAGGCATCGCTGCGCTTCATGCTCAGCCTGCCAGACAGTAAATGCAAGCTCGCTTTCATTGAAATCGGTTTTACGTTCTTCAACCGGACGTACGGCTGGTCGAAAAGCCTCGGATGGTGTCAGTGACGGGTCATCGATTTCCCATCCGTAGATTTTAATCGGAGTCGAGAGCGTTCCGATTTCTTCATGACTTCCCGACAGGTACCGGTTAATTCCCGCTGCTGCGCGATGTCCGAGCGAGACAGCCTCCACAACCGATTTCGGTCCGCTGACAACATCGCCAGCCGCGAAAATCCCTGGGATTGATGCAGCCATTGTGTCGAGATCGACCTGAACTGTTCCCCACGGACCATCGGATATTTTTTCCCATTTAGTATCGGGAACGAAATACGCCGCGTCGATGACTGTGTCGCACTCGATAATTGTTTCAGAATCCGGTTTGACCGAATATTCACAACGTCCGGTGTGATCGACATCGCCCGGTTCCAGTTCGACAACATTCACTCCGCCGACCCGACCGCCTGCGTCCCGGACAGCGATCACCCGTCGCAGTTCGATAATATTTACTCCTTCTTCTTCCGCAAGTTTCACACGTTGTGGATCGGGTTGCAGATATTTACTCTCCGCCGGAACAATCCAGTTGACTTCCGGGCATCCGAGACGGATCGCGGTCCTTGCGCATGCGAGCGCCTGGACTCCCGATCCGATTATCGTGACTTTTCCGAGGTCGCCGGCAAGTTCCGGATTCGCGCCCGATCGGTGGTTCATCATGAATTCCACCGCGCCTATCACACCGGGAAGTTTCCCGCCGTGAATCCATGTGGACTTATCGAACCCTTTCCATCTTGCTGATGTGCCGGTCGCGATAAGAACCGCGTCGTATCCCTTATTCAGTAGTTCCTGCAAACCGGCTTCATCCCGGATCGGGTGGTCGCACTTGATATTGACACCGAGATGTTCGATTCGCTCGATATCGTGACGAACGGCGGTCGATGGTAGCTCAAATTCCGGGATCGCATGTGTCATCATCCCGCCCGGCTCCTTTGAGCGTTCGAACACCGTTACATCGTGACCCGATATGGCGAGATCGTGCGCGGCTGTGAGTCCTGCGGGTCCGCTTCCGATAATCGCAATTCGTTTTCCTGTCGGATCGGCGATTTTCGGAAGTGGAGCTGGTTCGCCCTTGCGGGATTCGTAATCGTGAACGAATCGCTTCAGACTCATAATCGCGATTGGTTCATCGATCTCACCACGTTTGCATTCGGTCTCGCACGGATGCAGGCAGATTCGTCCGCAGGCTGACGGGAACGGCATGTGCTGTCGGATTGTTGCGAGCACGCGATCGAAATCACCGTTTGCGATCTGCCCGACATATCGCTTTACATCAATTCCGGCGGGACATGCGCGACGGCACGGGGATTCATCGACCGGATGAAATTCGAGATTCCGTCCCGCGACCTTCACGTTGAGGGTGGGTCGGTCTGCTGAATTACTCATCCGGACTCACCCCCTTTAGATTTATGTTGCGCAGGTCGGGCCATGAAAATCGGATGATCGCATCCTTCTGAAAGGGCAAGTTCGCGATATCGCTGATCGACATCGCATTGATAACATCGATAACTGTTCGCGCAGATACCGCCGGGAAAATAACCCATTAAAGCGTAGCGGCACGGACGGGTGTCCCCATGATTATCCATCAGAATTTCAGTCTTTTCACTTTCCATCTTCATGGCGGATGTGGGGCAGACAGCCGTGCACGCGCCGCATCCGATGCAGGATTCCGGGTGTTCCTTAAATGGTGTGGAGATTTCTCTTTCCGGACCCCGGCTCATGAATCCGAGAGCTTTCGCGCCGACAACTTCATCGCATACCCGCACGCAGAGTCCGCACAGGATGCAGTCATCGCCTCCGGGTTCCTGTGGCGGAAATCGCGAGCTTGTCACGCCATGCGCACTCGCGAACTCGACAACCCCCGGCTCGTTCGGACATCGTCCAAGGAGCGCTTCAATTGATAATTTACGAAGCTTCAAAACATCCTTGCTATCGGTGTCGATTATGTCGCCGTTCTCGACCGGGTAATTGCATGCGGTGACGAATTTCGATTTCTCACCCCAACTGACCCTGACCAGACAGACTCGGCAGACACCATAGGGTTCAAGTCTGTGATGGTGGCACAGCGTGGGGATATAGATGCCCTCACGCTCGCAGACATCGATGAGCGGTTCGCGGTTACCGGCTTTAACTGCTTTGCCGTTGATTTTTATTTCAATCAGATCAGGCATTTATTCATCGACCTATCGCGTCGAATTTGCATACCCTGTAACACTCGCCGCACTTGATACAGAGTATGGAGTCGATTTCATGAGCCTTTTTATTCTCGCCGGTTACTGCGCCGGTCGGGCAGATTTTTACACACACGCCGCATCCGGTGCAGTTTTCCTTTATCACATGGAATTCAATAAGCTCGCGACATACTCCAGCCGGGCATTTTTTATCTGTGATATGTGCCATGTACTCATCGCGGAAATATCTGAGCGTGCTCAACACCGGATTTGCCGCGCTCGATCCAAGCGCGCAGAGGCTGGAATTTTTCATCCATTCACCAAGTTCCGCAAGATAGTCGAGATCGCCCGGTTCGCCGTTGCCTTTGGTGATGCGGGTCAGGATACGGTCCATCTCTTTCAAACCCTCGCGGCACGGGGTGCACTTTCCGCATGATTCCTGCTCCTCGAAGCGAATAAAATGCAGCGCGAGGTCCACCATACATGTGTCATCGTCCAGCACGATGATTCCACCCGCGCCAAGCATGCTGCCGGCTTCAGAAAGCGAGTCGAAATCGAGATGAAGATCGAGAAGCTGCTCCGGAAGGCATCCTCCCGATGGTCCGCCGGTCTGGACAGCCTTGAATTTTTTTCCGTCGGGAATTCCTCCTCCGATGTCGAAAATAAGTGTCCGGAGGGAGGTGTCCATCGGGATTTCAACGAGCCCGGCGTTCCTGATTCGCCCGGCGAGGCTGAATATCTTTGTGCCGGGACTCCTTTCACTGCCGGTTACCCGATATTTTCCGGCGCCGTCGAGGATAATGCGCGGCACATTGGCCCATGTCTCGACATTGTTCAGAACACTCGGCTCGTTGTGGTAGCCGAATTCGACGGTGTGGACATACTTGGCTCTCGGCTCGCCGGATTTTCCTTCGAGCGACGCCATGAGTGCTGTTGATTCCCCGCAAACAAATGCGCCCCCACCGCGATTTATCTGGATATCGAAATTAAAACCGCTTCCAAATATGTTCTCACCAAGAAATCCCCAGTCCTGCGCCTGATCGATTGCGTCTGCGATTCTCGAAAGCGCGAGCGGGTATTCGTTCCGGACATAGACAAATCCCCCCGTCGCGCCGACCGCTCTTGCGCCGATTATCATGCCCTCGATAACCAGATGAGGGTTGCCCTCAAGGATGCTTCCGTCCATGAACGCGCCGGGATTGCCCTCGTCTGCATTGCAGATAACCCATTTATTTACACCCTTTGCTTTGACAGCGGATGCCCATTTGCGACCTGTCGGAAAACCGCCGCCGCCTCGTCCGCGAAGCCCGGATTCTTTTATCTCCTCAATGATTCCCGCGGGTTCCATATCGAAAAGGACTTTTCGCAGTGCTGAATAACCGCCGATGGCGATGTAATCACGGATGTCGGTCGGGTCGATATGGGAAATGCTGCCGAGAAGAATCCGGTTCTGCATCGAGTAGAAAGGGATATCGGATTCTTTTTCAGTGCTGGTATCAGTTTCCGGATCCCGATAGAGATATTCCTCGATTGCCCTGCCACCGATAACCGTCTCTCTTATAATTCGCGGCACCCGGTCAGGCTTTACTTTACAGTAGAGGATATCTCCGGGTTGAATGGCGACAAGCGGACCCTGAGAGCAGAATCCCTGGCAGCCGGTGACAATCAGGCGGACTGTATCAGTCAGTTTTTTCGTTCTTAATTCATTTTCGAGGGCATCATGGACAAAACGGCATCCGGAGGCGCCGCATGCAGTCCCGCCACAGACTGAGATCGTTTTTTTAAATTTCTTTAATTCATTAATTAGAATATAGCTCAAGGAATATTTATAGTATTTTTGATCTGTAACACCCCAAGAATAAAATGCGGTTCCATGATTATCAAGGATGACTACAATTGCTGAGCAAATTTTATTACCCTGATTTCTTATTGTTCTTATTTCAAAAGAAAACCGGTCATCTTTTATTTGA
>CBDUUJ010000030.1:0-13026 GCA_965370205.1 uncultured bacterium | reverse complement strand
AATTAAAATGGCTTACGATTATGAAAATTTTCTCATTGATGTGAAAGACAATGTCGCGGTTGTTACGTTCAATCGCCCGAAAGCGATGAACGCGCTGAATGCGCCGCTTGTGAGCGAGCTTGACAGGCTGGTTGATGACCTTCTCGCGGATGACGATGTCTGGGGTGTTATTTTCACCGGCGGCGAAGGCAAAGCATTCATCGCGGGTGCGGATATCAAGGAGCTTGCCACGCTTAACGCTGTCAGCGCTCCGGTTTTCGCGCGGGAGCTTCAGAGGGTGTTCATGAAAGTCGAGTCGATGCACAAGCCGACGATCGCGGCGATCAACGGGTTCTGTCTCGGCGGCGGATGCGAGTTCGCGATGAGCTGCCACATGCGGGTCGCAAGCGAGAAAGCGAAGATCGGGCAGCCCGAGGTTCACCTGGGAATTATCCCCGGCGCGATGGGCACGATTCGTCTGCCGAGGCTGGTCGGAAAGGGCAACGCGGTCGAGATGATCCTCACGGGCGACATGTACAGGGCGAAAGACGCGCTGGAGAAAGGCCTGCTCAATTATGTTGTCGAGCCGGACGAGCTGATGGACAAGTGCTTTGCGATTATGAAGGCGATCTTCAAAAACGGACGGCTTGCGTGCCGGTTCGCGCTGGAGAGCATCCATCACGGACTGACAATGTCACCAATCGAGGGCGGCAATCTCGAAGCGGACCTGTTCGGACTCTCGTATGCTACCGAGGACTCAAAGGAAGGCCTGAACGCATTCATCGAAAAACGCGATCCGGATTTCAAATACAAGTGAGAATGAGAAACAGATAACTACCCAGTCACGAAAAACACAAAGACATGGCGCTAAGTCATGTCTTTTTCCTTTGTTTAATTACAGGAATGTGGAATAAGAAAAAAGCAAGACCTTTTGTGGTCTTGCCGGGGGCGGATCGCAAATAGCGATCCCATTGAGCTACGAACTATAAAATATATACCACATGAATTGAGGATAAACAAGCAGTGGGGCGACTGGACCGACCGGGATTCGAACCCGGACCTTTGAATTCGCTGCCTGACAGGACTATCGTCTTTGCGGACCCATTATCTGGTAGGCTGCGATATCGCCGCTGGGAAGGTAGAAATAAAACTGCGCACAGGCGGTGCGTTCTCCCTGTTCGTTGGGATAATACGGGCTGTTTCCGAGGACGAAGGAATAATTCCCGGCAAGAGGTTCTTTGTCGATTTTATCCTGCGGCCAGGGACTTTCATCAGGGATATTGTTACCCCTTACGTAGAAAGGAACATTCACCCAGGGAACTTCGATCATGGGTTCATTAGTATACAGGTTAATCCATGAGATCGGATTTTTCCTGCCGAGAAGCGCGATGTATCCGTCAAGTGTTTCCGGTGGATCGGGCATGTCATACCCTATGCTTCGGATTATATCTTCCATTGTCCAGTAAATATTAAACACTCTGGCGCGTGCGATATCGTCGGCTGGAATCCCCTGTTCCCTTCGTCCGGCAGCCGGGGTAACTTCCTGCTTGATGTACTCTATAGCTTCCGCATCGAGAACGTACTCCCGATAAAATATCCGGCCATCTGTTGAATATTCAGGATTAAATTCCAACGGTTCTCTTTCTCCGGGTTCGGAGATATCCGGATTGTAGTACATATCGTTTTCACCGAGATGCAGCCAGTATCGATATACCGGATCCTCCAATGTCGGGAATCCGAGATAGATATCGCCCGGACTGTATTCCCTGGTGCTGATGATATCTTCACCTGTGTAAGAGTTGGAAAATATGATAGCCAGTGCGCCGGATTCAATCAGTGATTCATAGGTTGTGGATGTAATAAACCCTCCCTGAAGCATGCTCCAGGGGTGATTCGAAGCGTGCATGATTACTTGTTCCATCATGCCGACTTTATTTCCATATTCCAGTTCGCTCGTATCCTCTTCCGAATCTTCCGATTGATCCTTCGATGGTTCTGCAACCGGATTCTCGTCAACTTCCTGATTCCGGTCAGGGCTTTTGGGTGCGTTTGAGCCGCACGATACGATGAAAATTAAGAAAATGAGAAGTACTGGAAATAACAGCAATCGAATGGCAGGCATTTTGTCATCCCCCTCTGTTGATGACTTAATTATACTCTATAAAATCCGGTTTTAAATATCAATCCATAATTTCAAACACCGGATCTTCCGCGAATTCGATCTTCACCGTGCCCTCGATCTCGACAGGCAGCGCGCCATAGATATACGAGCCGCCAAGCTGGTCGAGGTTGATGTCGCCTTCATCGCCGTATGCGTTGATCGGTGTCGGCTGAAAAAAGATCGCCGCGGCGAGAACCCAGATTCCGATAGCGATGAATGTGAGAATGAATTTTGTGTATCGGTCGATTGTCATTGGTATGCCTCCATTCCGGAAATGATGAGATTTCGAGAGTCACCATAAACAGGCAAAACGCCCCCTCGCACGAGGGGGCGCTTGTTTCTTCTATCGATTGCATTTCGCAACAGATTTACCATCCCAGGATGGTGTAGTGAATCGAAGAATCCACACTGGCCCAGACATGGACCTGCTGGATTTCCGTGTCGCAGTCCAGCCCGAGAGGATCTCCATTTATCGGGTCGATGCGTTCGATCAGGTTACCATCCTGGTCGAATACCGCGATCTGCCAGGTCGAGTCGCCGTTGTCCTCGAGGACACACAGCCAGTTGCCCAGCGCGCTTGTTAAATTACCGAATGAATTAACGACGCAGATATCGACTGGTGTGCCGACAAATACATCATCGATTGTTGTAATTAAATTCTGATAAGTATCCGGTTCATCCACGAAATTCTCAAATACTTCTATGCCGGGATCGTCAGGATCACCCTCAAGATAGTAGAAAATGATGTCGTGGTCTTCATCGAGACCTACCGGATCGGAATCGACCGCCAGTTTGTACGCCTCAAGGTCCGAGACTTCCCCGTCCACGCTGCCGACCTGATCAAGCGGGGCATAGTCAGCTCCCCATCCACTTGTTGACCCTGATTCGTATGGATACGCAACACCGTTATGAACAACTTTTACAACCAGATCTATTACAGTTTCGGTGCCATACAGATTCCACAGGAAGCCATAAGAATCGAATGATCCTTCGACATCCTTTGTTCTGACGAGACCAAAGTCCGTGTGAAGAGTCATTGCGTTGGCTGCTGCAGGCTCATCAGGCTCGAACCATATTGAACACATATTCTGCTGGTTAGTTTCCCAGATAATGCCTGTTCCGTGCGATGTAATTATTACTCCACCGGTTCCGTCAACTTCAATCGCGCCCAGATCGCCTGGCGGTCCGAAGAAATCAGAGGCGGGTATGCCGTAATTACCCTCCATTGTGAAATAGACCTGTCCCGGTCCCGAGTAGTCGAGCGGATAGTACATGATGTCATAATCGTCGCCGAAATAATAAACGCCCTGGTGATCGCCCAGCTCATTGCCGGTAACACAGAACTGCTTGTCGTCCGGGAAGGGTTGAATGTCGGGCAGTTCACCCGATGTAATCAGGTGAAGATTATCACCGGCTTCGATGACCTCGAAGATACCGACACCGACACCCGGAGTTCCACCGCAGCCGTTGGTGACCTCAACATCCCAGAATCCAATCGCAGCGCCTGTTAAGTCGAAATCAGCGGTCAGAGTGGTTCCATCGACAAATGCTACATCGGTGCCGGGAATGGGTGTTTCTCCATCCATCATCAGGCTGGCAGCAAGAAATGGTCCATCCATCAGGTCGGTACATGTGATAGTTGCATTATCAACGGTTGCATCTGTTTCTGCGCTTGGAGGAACAATATCCTCGACCGTACATGTGCATTCGAGAACCTCGAACAGTTCCTCACCGATCCCCGGTAATCCACCGCATCCGTTGGTTACGGCAACATCCCAGCGGTCGACCTCTGCGCCTGCAAGGTCGAAATCAGCGGTTAACTGTGTGTCATCAATGAACGTGACATTGGTTCCCACGATGGTCTGGCCGCCGGGTCCGGGTATCTGCAGGCTGGCAGCGAGATCCGGACCATCCTCCAGGCCGGTACACACGATCAATGCATCTGTTATTACCGTTTCCGGATATCCGTTATTGGGATCGATGCTGATAACTTCCGGTGGAATACATGGAATCTCCGTGCCAACAAACAGGTCATAGCGATAGAATGCAGTCAGGGGTTCGGTATCCGCTTCGTTCGGAAATCCGAAAGGATTCGAATAATCGTAATCCGCAGTCTCCACAATCACCCACATCTCGTTGTCATCCACACCGGTGACATTATCGGCGGGAATCTCCACATGATATGTGTAGTAGTGATTCCCGGTGGCGATCGGTGTCATATCCGCGGCGTCGAACTCATAAGGAGTGCTGAGGACGGTTGATTCGATCCGGATTGTGTAATCCTCCATTACGCCGCCGACCAGCGTGTGAATGGGCCAGTCGAAAACACTGACATCGAAAATCAGGTTGCCGCCGTTTTGTAACGGGTCGACAAAGTAAAGATCGCTTTTATCATCTGCAATCCTGTATGCCATGGATTCCATACCGTTGCCGGGATGGTCGCCGGGGTCGGCTCCGACCCAGTTCGCAATGACGGCATAGCCGAATACGATCCCTTTTGTGTTTGGAAATCGAATGTAGTAATTACGAGTATTCGTTGAGCCTGATGAGAACACGCTGTTGCCGGTCCAGTTGGTCTCGAGCCATGTCCAGAGATCGTCTGTCGCACCCAGTCCATCGGCGAAGTACCTGTACGGGCACAGTGTGGCATTACCGGAGAATCCCGGAGTTGCCAGACTGCCCTGTGTGTACGAGAACAACGGCGGAGCGGTTCCGGAAAATTCAGTCAGGTTATACCATCGGGTATAGCCGTCAGGACCACCGAACCCGTCACCCGGATCGGGGAGCATCATCTGGTCGGTACCCAGCATCGGATAGACAAGGTCGCTGTTATAGGCCATCGTCGCGGACCCGTCGCCCATGAACACGCCGCGCACATCGTAACCGTTAACCTCGGGAACTCCCGGGAACGGATGCGTGATGCTGAGGTTCAGATCCACATCGATGTATTCGGTATATGCGGTCATTCCATTGAAACTGAGCGCCAGCGCGGTGGGATTCTTGTTCAGGGGTTTGGTCACGTTGGCTGTGAAAGCGGCCTGACGATTCGCCACGATCTCAGCCTCCATGGTATCTGGATTAACATAGATATCCCAGTAACCCCAGAGGTGAGTTTGTTCCACAGCCCCGCTATGTGTTGAGCCGGAAGTAATATCGGTTCCGGGAGCGGGCGCTACGGGGCTGTCGCCACCGCCGGAACAGCCCAACGCAACGAACAAGCTGATTGCAATCGTTGTGAGGAGCAATGTAAATCGGTTCATACAAGGCCTCCTAAAAATTTTGTATTTGACGGTCTAAAAGGAGCACAATATTCCTCCATTTCGCCTTGGTTGATATTGTTACATGTAAACAGTATAAATACAACATGATATATTCTGTTAAATAAACATGCGCCGGTGAAGCCGCAGTAAAACGTTGAAACCCCTCCCGCCGGAGCGGGGGTGTTAAATTTTTATCCATATAAAAATTACCTGGGTGACCGCAAGTGCACTTGACACCGGTTAAATTCAAGTGTATATAACACCCGGAAGAAGTGATTCTAATTAGTGATCTGAAATGATTCATCAGAAAAAAAAGCATCTCGCACTGAACCTCGACCTTCTCCGGCCTGCATCCCGATGATGCGGGCCACACCCGACCCCGGCTCCACTCCGGCCGATCCCATACTGAAAAGGAGCAATCGCCAATTATCACAGAGATCCATCCCGATACTGCCGACAGGTCGGTCAGGGATGTTGAATTAACGGGAGAAAATTATGGAATCGAAATATGACTTCAGGCTGGTCGAGGAGAAATGGCAGAAACACTGGACGGATGAGCGTCTGTTCGAGACCGATCCCGACCCGCAGAAGAAGAAATACTACGTTCTGGAAATGTATCCCTACCCGTCGGGCACCGGTCTGCACATGGGCAATACCCGCGTGTACTGCATCGGTGATGTCTACGCCCGTTTCAAGACTCTGAACGGGTTCAATGTGATCCACCCGATGGGATTTGATTCGTTTGGCCTGCCCGCTGAAAACGCAGCTATCAAGGAAGGCGCAGACCCCGGTCCGTGGACCGAGAAAAATGTCGAGTACATCCGCAAACAGATCACGGGCATGGGGTTCACCTATGACTGGCGGCGCGAGGTCGCCTGCCACCGTCCGGATTATTACAAATGGACCCAGTGGCTGTTTAAGCGGCTTTTCGAAAATGACCTGGCCTATCAGAAAGAGGCGCGGGTGAACTACTGCCCGAACTGTGAAACAGTCCTGGCGAACGAGCAGGCTGAGGGCGGAATCTGCGAGCGCTGCAAGGGTCCGGTCGAGCCGAAAAAGCTGGTCCAGTGGTATTTTAAAACGACGGCATACGCCGAGCGTCTGCTGGACGATCTGGACAAGTTAAAAGGCGGCTGGCCGGATCGGGTGATCGAAATGCAGCGCGCGTGGATCGGACGGTCCGAGGGCTGCATGATCACGTTCCCGGTTCCCGATTTCGAGCATGATGTCGAGGTCTTCACCACCCGTCCCGACACTCTGTACGGATGCACCTACATGGTCCTCGCGCCGGAGCATCCGTTCGTCGAAAAACTGACCGCTCCTGAAAAACTGGATGAAGTCCGCGCGTTTGTGAAGCAGTGCATCATGCAGTCCGAAATCGAGCGTACGAGCGAGGACTCGGAAAAAATCGGCATGCACCTGGGACGAACCTGCATTAATCCAATCAACGGTAAGGAAATCCCCATACTGATCGGGAATTATGTGCTGGCTGAATATGGGACCGGCGCAGTGATGTGTGTCCCCGGTCACGATACCCGCGATTTCATGTTCGCCACACGCTACGAACTGCCGATTGTGAGAGTTATTAAACCGGAAGGAAGCGATATCGATCCGAATGCCCCGCTGGTTGAGGCTTTCACTGAAGAAGGCGTCATGGTCAACTGCGGTGAATATGACGGAATGCATTCATCGGAATTCTGGGGAGTTGCCGTTGATATTTTGAAAAAGAATGACAAGGGCGGTCTGGCAATCACATACCGATTAAGGGACTGGCTGATCAGCCGCCAGCGTTACTGGGGCGCGCCGATTCCGATCATTCACTGCGAAAAATGCGGCGCGGTCACGGTTCCCGATGATCAACTGCCCGTTTTACTGCCACCGAAGGACAAGGTCAATTTCCAGGGTGGCGAGGGAAGTCCGCTCGCGACAGTTCCCGACTGGCTGAACGCAACCTGCCCGAAATGCGGAGGTCCGGGAAAACGCGAAACCGACACGATGGACACCTTCGTTGATTCATCGTGGTACTTCCTGCGCTACTGCTCGCCGGACGCGGATGATGTCCCGTTCCGGAAGGATGATGTCGGCTACTGGTGCCCGATGGACCTGTATATCGGCGGTCCCGAGCACGCGATCATGCACCTGCTGTATTTCCGCTTTGTCGTTAAAGCGCTGCATGATGCCGGATGGCTGACCTTCGATGAACCCGCGCCGAAACTTCTGACACAGGGCATTGTCATGTGGGGCGGACATAAAATGTCGAAGAGCGCAGGGAATGTCGAGGACCCAAGGAACCTGACCGATATGTACGGCGCGGACACGACCCGGCTTTTCATCCTGTTCGCGGCTCCGCCGGAGAGGGATATCGACTGGGAGGATCATATCGAGCGCGATCCGGATGAGCCGACCGACACATTCCCTCCAAAGAATTACCGCATGACCGGCATGGAGGGAAGCTACCGTTTCATGAACCGTGTCTGGCGACTTGTGTACGACCATCACGAAGAATGTGCCGGTCTGGCTCCGTCTGACGGATCGGTCGGCGAAATCCATAACGAGGAAATCCGCCGCGCTGTCCATCACGCGATCAGAGAGGTAACGCTGGATATCGATAAGCGGGAGACATTGAATACCGCGATCGCGAGAATGATGGAGTTGTTGAACGCGTTGAGCGCATTTGCAAATAAGCGATATGACAAATCGAACGATGCGAATGTCTCCGACCTGGCGAAAGGTATCGGGGGGTTACTGAGGTTATTGTCACCGTTCGCGCCGCATATCGCCGAGGAATGCTGGGAAGCTCTCGGCAATTCCGAAAGCATTTTCAAAACTTCCTGGCCTGAATGGGACGACAGCTTCCTGGTCCAGGACACGATGACAATCGCGATACAGGTCATGGGCAAGCTGAGAGACACTATCGAGGTCCCGGCAGATATCAGCGATGACGACCTGAAGGAAGCCTGCAAAACCGAGAAGGTGATGAAATATATCGGGGACAAAAAAATCGTGAAGGTGATAGTCGTCCCGAAGAAATTGGTCAACTTCGTCGCGAAGTAAAATAGACCGTAAATTATTTTCAGAAATATATCGGGAAAATATAACGGGGACACCTTCTTTTTCGCCCTGCGAAAAAAAGGTGTCCCCTCTTCACTATGGCGGGGATTTTGTTTATCAGGAGGAGTTTCACTCCCACAGTTTTATAATATAAAAACGGGGTTTTCCGACCCACCATAAGCCTGTCGCGTAGGTTACGGCGATGTTGCCGTTCACAGCGACAGAGTGGCTGAGCGTATCGTCAAGGACATATCCTGAAACGGATGGATTGTACGGATCCCTTGCGTCAATGATTGTGAATTTGGCGTAGAAATCGGCAATATAGACAAACTCGTTTGAAACCTGGATATCATGGCCATGTCCTGGAGCGCTGAACCCGCACAGCCTTACCGGATCCAAAGGATTTGAGATGTCGAAGATTTCAATACGCGTATTTGGAGGGTTCAGGTCATCCAGAAAATCTGCGGAGAGAATATAAAGCCGGTTGCCCTCCAGTTTCAGATCGAGAGGTCCAAGTTCCGTCTGAAATGATGAAACCAGCAGCGGATATATCGGATCACTCAGATCGAAAATCTCAACTCCGGAAATCCCATGAACGCCGTTGAGACGCCTGCAGCCGACGTACAGATAGTCACCCTTCACCAGCAAGTCGGTATAAACACTCGTCCCAGGATCCGTCCTGACGAATTGCGGATGCGCGGGATCGCTGACATCGAAAATGTGCAGACCATCATTGTACGAGTAATACTGGGTCGTGTAAGCGTAGCCGTTAGCGACTTCGACCCAGTTTATCTGGTCGGTTGCGGCATATCCGATCTCCGTCAAATCGTAAGGGTCTGAGATATCGACAATATGCAGTCCGTAGCTGGCAGGGATATATGCCAGATTTCCCTTAATTACAAAGCCTTTGGTCTGGGCGCGATTGATCAGAACGGAAGAGGCAAGGATGGGATTCATGGGATCGGTCAAATCGACGGCGCTGAGCCCGTGAAATGAATCAGTCTCAAACACGAAATCATCCTTCATTTCCAGGTCATAATATGGAATTCCGGTCGTATAATCATCAGAGAAGCCGGACAATTCCGATATTACAGCCGGTGAGAAAGGCATGGAAATATCAACGACAGAAAGGTCTCCCCATTCTTCGATTACCAGTGCGTAATGGTCGATGACATCCATTGACTTAATTAAAGCTGATCTTGTCGTTACAGAACCGGTTAATGCAGGTTGAGAGGGATCGTTCAGGCTGAAAAATTCAAGAATATCCCCTGCTTTGACGAGGTAATCATCGTAAAGGGCAATGTGGTCAGCCCCGTAAAATCCGCTGGGCTCAATGGCTTCAAATGGGTTGGCCGGGTCCGAAAGATCAACAATATGGAATCTCCCCATGCCACTTGCATCAAGTAAAATGTAGACATAATCTGAATATGTCTCAAATCCCACCATCCATGTAAAGAAGCCGTTGTCTATGTTTGTAACTCCTGATAAAACCGGATTGTAAACATCCGTCATGTCTATCACATTGATCGTGTTCCGGTATTCCAGCGTTATCAGGTAATGATCGAACATCCCGAAACCCCGCTCTGTTTTAATTAATGGATGCTCGGCAATTACAACCGGACTTGACGGCTCCGAAATATCCAGAACAGTCAACCCGTTCGAACCGACATAGGCATTATCCCCATGAAAAACCAGGTACCCCGGGATTTCAGGAAGAAGGACTGTCGGTCCGAGCGTTGGATTAGAGGGATCGCTCACGTTAATTACAGCAAGATTATTATTCACCGAAGTGTAAACATAATCACCGTGGGGCCAGATGGATATGAACTCATAGTCAGGAATTGTAAGTTCACCAATAATATCCGGGTGAGTGGGGTCGCTCAGGTCGATCACATTAAACCGGTTACCCTCGATCGTGTATGCGTGCTCTCCATCCGTTGCAATCTCGTCCGCCCTGACATAACCGTTTATCCCTGCAATCGGCGGGAATGACGGGTAGCCGAATCTGAAAGTCACGTGGTCGTCAATGGTTTCAAGTCCGATTTCATTCGACACTGTGAGAGCAACAGTGAAATCACCATTACCGGCATAAATATGGCTTGCGAACGGGGAATCGGAAGGCCCGAACGTCGTGTTGTCGCCAAAATCCCAGAAATATTCAAGATCGTAACCGTTCAGGTCAAATGAAGATGATGCGTCGAAGAGGATTTCCTGACCCGGCATCAGGCCTGACGGTGCATCCCAGGTGTACGCGGCGACAATTGATTCGATCATTTCTGAGATGTCCTGAATTACCAGGGGCTGTGATATTGACTCACTGCGTTCGGCCTCATCCGTTACCGAAAGCTTCACCGTAAAAACGCCGGCATTGGGGAAGACATGCGAAGCCGTGGGAATGTCGAACGTTTCCGGATCGCTGCCATCGCCCCAGTCCCAGGTGAATTCCGTGATTTTGAAAAATGGGGATGTTGAGGAGGACGCATCGAAATTGACTGCCTCACCCGCCACATAGCCGTTCGGTGCTGAGTGAGTAAAATGCGCGGTGATCTCGTTCGGACGAGTCGGCGCGATGGGGCCGTCGCCGCTATCGCATCCCATAGCGAGCGTGAGAAGTGAGAAAATCACAAGTGCAGTGAATAACCGGTGCAGCATGCGGTCCTCCTGTTGATTGCGGATTTTTAACTGGTGCACTGAAACGAATGCCTGAACTAATTATAAAGCATGGTTTAATATCAGTCAATGCGGAATAATTGATAAGTAAGAGGGGACACCTGCTTTTCGAGGACGAAAAGAGGTGTCCCCGTTATTACCGATATTATCGTTATTACCGCTATTATCGTTATTTATCGAGTTAAAAAATCCCTGGCGGAGGTTCATCCGGTGAGGGTTCATCCGGATCGGATGGTTCAGTCGTTTCCGACTGGTCCGGCTGGGTTGTATCCTCTCTCCAGGAATCAATCTGGGATGCCGGGTTGTGTCGAATGTACGCGCCGACCGGTCTGACATGGTCCCTGCTTAACTCCTCGACGTACAACTCATTGCCCTTATCATCGAACCATGTACGCCACGCGCGCTGGTAAAGGCCGTTCACTCCCGAATCCTCGACCACTTCCTCGCCCGGATCAAGAGATGTGTCGACAACATACGTGGTCATCGAATCGGTCCGCATGATCCATGAGTAGGCGTTTCCGATCTCGACATAAACGCGATCGTCGGGATGGCCGAAAATCTCGACTACGATCGTGCCTGCATCATGCCGGTCGACAATTTGATGAAGGATTATGGGATGTTTGAGGGAGTTGCGGAATTTGAGATCGACCGATCCCCATGCGACTGTCGCGTCCCTTCCATATGGAACGTAACTGCACGGACGGGAGTGCGGCAGCCTGAAGACGATCTCCAGCCCCGCCAAAAGAGCAACGTTGTAGAGGGTGGTCGACACCTGGCATGATCCGCCCGCGGGCGACATCTCGACACGCCGGTTGCGATACATCGGCGCAGCTTTGTATCCCTGCGCATATTCTCTCGGACCGGTGATTTCATCGAAACTGAGAACCTCGCCCGGTTCGATAACGATCGCCTCGAAATGCGATGCCACCATCTCGATATTGAACGAGCGGTTACGTTTCCACCTGTTGAATCTTGTTGTGTAACTTGCGAGCGGATTTTCAAGATCGATCCCGGAGAAATCATCATTGGTAATGTCGGGTTGAATCCGGTCGATAATAAGTTCCACCGGAAGATCGCAGAGGGCATCGATTATGGTCGGGACTTTCGATAGTATTGAATCGATATCGACATTGAGACCGTCACCAGCGGGAGATATCCGGTAATTTGCAAGATCGAGCATCGCGTCCACAGGCTCGCAGTCAATTGTCGATTTGACTCCTTCGAGATATTCCCTCGCGATATTTTCATCCAGCGACAGCCTGATTTTTATCTCCGGAGGTTCTTTCCACAGAGCGATACGGTCCCGGACCGACAGGAGATCGGCGGAAGTTTTATCGAGCGCGGCAATTTCGCTCTGCATCGCGGCTATGTCGAAACTAAGCCCGAATTCCTCTGGCGCTACGGAAAGAGCGACCTCATCCATGACAGTGGAAAATGAAAAATCGCCGGCGACAACCGACGGTATCAGCGGGCTTTCAACCAGCCAGACCGACAGACCTGAAAATTCCTCCGACATCCTGTCGAGAATGCTGTCAACATCGTCAATGGATTTCCCCCCAATGTCATGTCCTGCAAGTCTGGACCCCGGTGGCGCGACCCATCCGCTTGTCCCTGCGGCCCAGGAAAAATCGATCCCTGCCGATGAAAGGTAGATCGCAAACGCAAGAATCAGCAGAACGATAATGGACAGCGGACCTGTGAGCCAGAGCGCGACATTGGCGCGTCTCCGTGATGGTTTCACAGTATCTGCTTCGTTCAGCCGACCATCGATGACGATCTCATCACTTGTCGGATTGTCAACCGGCTCGTTCGTCATTTATTCAAATCTCTGCCATTATAGCATTGAATCATACTGTCTATTAATTAACTTCCAATCTTATCATTAAGTTTGTCATACTGGTAACG
>CBDUUJ010000029.1:0-13168 GCA_965370205.1 uncultured bacterium | reverse complement strand
TTGTCACGGGCACCCAGGGAGACGGAGGTTATCGAAACGGTAGAGTTAGGAGAATCGTTTCCAGCAAGGCATGGTCGTATAAGGTTTCGTCGCAATTTCGTGTATATAGATGGCGTGGCAGGTATTATGCCAGCAAACAGCTTGAGGTGATTGCTGTTCAGGAGGGAGAAAGTTGGGTTGTCATAACGGTAATAGTAATATTCTTCTAAGGAGACATGCTTATGAAATTGACATACGACCCCAAATATAATGTCGCTTACATTTGTTTCCGGGAAAAACCCGAGCAGGTAGAGACCATTCAGATAAGCGATGAGATGAATATCGACATCGCTCCCGATGGCACTGTATATGGAATTGAGCTTCTTAACGCGAACCAACAGCTTATCGGTGATAATCAGGGCAATCTGATTGTAACCAACACAGTTTCAGGCGAATCGGAAACAATCAAACTGGCTGTGTAGAGCATATTTCACCTCTAAAATTATTAAAGTAAGTAGCCCGGCATCTCTTTTGCCGGGAATGGAGTCAACAAACCGCATCATCCGCGACAAGCTCCGGGGACTCCGCTTGTCACGGGCACCCGGTGAGTTTGGTAGCCTGGGAATCCATTTCCCGGGACCTGATAGATTCATGAAAAAACCCGGGAAATGGATTCCCGGGCTGCAAGTTCCTGAAATTACTGATTGTAACTACTACTTCTAAAATTCATCGCCGTACAGACATGTGTTCCGGATGTTCCCTCCGTACATCGGCCAGGGTCGGGCTTCATGATTATCCGGCCAGGGTGTGCCGAGGCCGTACGCGTAAACCCATCCATGATCGTGCGTGCCGACCACGACATCCGTCTCGCCGTCGCCATCGATATCCCCGACCGCAGGCGCGCCGAACAGGACCTGATCGGATACGAATTCCACATAGGTGATTCCTTCACCGGTTTCGCCATCGATAATCCACAGGCGACCGTAATTGTCTACTCCGCTTTCATAAAGGACCATCGACGCGATCACATCGGGTATGCCATCGCAGGTTACATCGCAGAGAATTGGTGACGTTCTGGCATCCATGGTGTTGTAGGGATCAGTCCAGTTCCAGAGAATGCGTTCGGACGCATCGGGGTCTCCATTGTAAGCTGTAAAAACACCAGGAGCGGGATTCCGACCAACCACGATATCCGGGAAGCCATCGCCGTTTAAATCCCCCAGCGCTGAGCTGCCCACCTGGCTGTAAATACCTGTCTGCTCCCATAAGACTGTTCCGTCCGAGCCGTCGAAACACTGCGCTGTGTGAGCGCTGTAGTCCCTTGCGAAAATGTCGGGAATTCCGTCGCCGGTCCAGTCATGCAGGACTGGTGAATTGAGGATGTTGCTGCCGTGGTCCGCTTCCCAGATCAGCCTCTCGGTTGCGTTCGCATCGCCCCTGAGCACATTGATACCGCTTGTGTTGGGTTCAATGTCATAATATCCGCCGACACAGACAGGATCGATATCGCTGTCCAGATCCATATCCGCAAGACAGGGAACCGAGTATCCCCAGCCGGATCTTCTGGATTCCCACACAAGATTTCCGGTGGCTCCGTTATAGCATGTGTTGTAAAGCTCCGGATCGTCGTAGCGGCCGAGGAAGAAATCGAGCTGGCCGTCCGGGGGATCGTCGTTTGTCTCCCCCACGACATCGGCGAGTGAGGCACAACTGTTGAAATTAAGTGGTGCATTAATACTCATAATCAACGATCCGTCCGCGCCATTCATCACGTAGAGATCGCCGTCCATGTTGCTCATGACGACATCGAGAATCCCGTCATCATTGAATTCTCCAACTGACGGCGCACCGTACCAGTCCGAAACACCGCCACAGGTATAATCCCACTCGATACCGCCCTCGTGATCGAAGCAGAACAGCCTGTGAATAATGCCCCCGAAAACCAGAGTCTCCATTGTGCCGTCATCGTCAAGATCGGCGATCGTGATACCGCCTCGGATCATTGTGTCTACATATCCGTTGTCCGGCAGTTGATAGCTCCACTTCTCCGTAAATACCGGCGTGCAGTCGTCGAAGATAATTTCAAAATCTTCATCGCTGATGTCGTTATAGGTTGGATTCCCGACTTCGGAAACACGAACGCGTACTGTCTCGGATGGATCGTTTGGAATTGTCCATGTGAATGATCCATCATTCGGTGTCGTGTCGATGATCTCAATGATATCCGCTGTGAAACCATCTTTTGAGTACTCCAGCATTACATCTGACACCGATGGCGGAGCCATCCATTCGATATCATTTTCAGCACCGACACTCCAGACCTCGCCGCCGTTGGGAATAATAATCAGTATCTCCGGTGGTGGAGGCTCATCCGCAATCGGCACAAGTACCCATTGGAAAGCTGCGAGTGGAGCGTCGGGATAATCGAAACCGCTCGGATCGGGAAGATCGGGCGCGTAGGTGTTGGGATTTTCACTTTCCACTGTGACCAGGATACGGTTGTAATCATTTGTGGGAGGATACGGCTCAAGATCGATTAAATCCACTGTCCAGATACTGGAAGTCGGTCCGGTTCCGAGAGTTGGAACGGTCAGTGAGGTTATATCGATATCATCGATTCCACCGATATCGCTCGACAGGTAAATTCCTGAAACCTCTCCCGGCACACCGAGAGGATTTCCCGGTGATTGCCAGTCGAATACTTCGATCTCAAGATGAAGAGTTCCCGAGCCTCCAAGGGGGTCAACGTACCAGAGCGTGGTGCCGTACGTTGATACACTTATCTGATACGCTTCCTGGCAGTTTGCCAACAGGTCGTAGGCTTCAATTGGGTATTCAGGCTCATATGCCGGGTCGGGCAAACTCCAGGAGGTGTCGATCGCATAAGTGAATTGAATTATCGGACTGCCCGTGTCCATTCCGAACTGGATCAGATAATCGCGGGAGTTTACTCCGGCGATAGTCGAGAATGTCCCGCGATTCGCCGGATCGATGCTCATTACATCGTCGATGTCCAGTTCGTCCGTGAAATATTTGTATGGATTCAGCCTGCTGTGCCATTCCCCGTCATTCGGAACAGCAAAAGCTGCGGGGGTATACCCGAATATCGTCCCGTAGGTGGTGAACTCCTGATAATTCCACCATCGAGAGTAGCCGTCCGCGTTGAGAAGCCGAGGACCGTCCCATGGATTGTACAGAAGCGAGGGGTCATGCTCATCGGTCACGAGATCCAAAGCGCCGAGGTCGGCCATGAAAATTCCCCTGACATCAAATCCCCTGAACTTGTTGAATCCCAGAAACGGATGATTCAGTGTTACTTCGACATCCAATATCCCGTTTGGAAAGTCGCTGCCGGTCGGATCGATTGTAATCGACAGCATGTGTATCGGGCTGATCGGTGGCTGCATGAATTTTGTTATATTGCACGTGAACGCCGCCGACCGAAGCGGCTCAATATTTACATCAAGCGTCTCCGTGTCGATGTAAACCTGCCACCATCCCCAGCATCCACGATTATTCGTGTAGTCCGATGATGATGTCCGGTCGGATGAAGAATTATCCATAATACCGGGATCAACCGCCGGCGATGTCGGCGAGCCGCTGCCGCTGCATCCCATCAGGGATGTAAGGCAGAGCAGGATAAGCGCAACTGAAATAACCCAGGTTGTTTTTTTAACTGGCATGGTAATACTCCTTGAATGTACAACTTCAAATCTATTAGTAATTATATCAAATCAACCGTTATTTCTACAATATACGATGAGAAATAATTGTCAAAAAATACATGATCTATCAGAATTCATCTCCGTACAGACCGGTATTCCTGATATTCCCCAGGTACATCGGCCAGGGGCGTTCGTCGTGATTATCCGGCCACGGGGTTCCGAGACCATACGCATAGACCACTGAGTGATCATGTGTGCCGAATACCACGTCCGTCTCGCCGTCGTTGTCGATATCCCCGACCGCGGGCGCGCCGAACAGAATCGCATCATCTTCAATTTCCACGCATGTAATTTCCACGCCTGTCTCACCGTCGATGATCCAGAGCTTGCCCCAGCTATCTGGATTGTCCCAGCACATTATCCCCGCTAATACGTCGGGTATTCCGTCGCAGGTTACATCGCACAACACGACCGAACCTCGCGAATCCATATTGTTGTCCGGATCGTGCCAGCTCCAGAGCAGACGTTCCGACGCGTCCGGGTCGCCATTGAGCGCGAGCACTCGCGTGGGATTTGGGATAACAGCGTACTCAATCACGACATCCGGGTAACCATCCGAATTCAAATCGCCGAGAGCGGGATTGCCAATATGACTGTAAACATTGTCATAACCCCACAGAACAGAACCATCCGAGCCGTCCAGACATTCCACGTTATGACCGTTATAGTCATTTACTATGATGTCCGGGATGCCATCTCCCGTATAGTCATGCAGGCTGGTCGGCGTAAAAATAAGACTGCCGTGATCAGCTTCCCAGATTAATCTTTCAACCGGTTCAGCTTCGCCCCGAAGAACATGAATGCCGTTCGCGTCGGGCGCCTGACCGTAATATCCACCGGCGACAACACAGTCAAGATCGCCATCGAGGTCCATATCCGCAAGTCCGGGAGTGCCTCCGGTATATGACCTTTGGGCTTCCCAGACAAGGTTTCCGTCAATCCCGTTGTAACAGGCGTTATAACGGTCGGGATTATCATAGCGACTGACAAAGATATCAAGTTGTCCGTCCGGCGGATCGCTGTTTGTCGCCCCGACAACATCTCCAAGGGACGGCATGCAGGAGAAAATATCACCGCATGAGATATTGTAAACCAGAGAACCGTCGGAACCATCCACCACGTAGAGCAGATTAGGCTGCGAACCGCTCATATCATCGTTGCTTATCACGACATCAAGGATATCATCGCCGGTAAATTCCCCGACCGCAGGCGCGCCGTACCAGCCCGATACGGGACTGTTACAGGCGAATTCCCACTTGATATTTCCTTCATGGTCAAAACAGTACAGCGTTTTCGTTATACAGGCCAGGACAAGTGTTTCTAAATATCCGTCACCCTCCAGGTCGGCCAGCGTGAAACCGCCACGGACCTTGGAGTCGATGAATCCATTACCCGGAAGATCATAGCTCCATTTTTCGGTAAACACTGGCGTGCAGCCGTCGATGGCAATTTCAAAATCCTCATCGCTGATATCGTTATTTCCCGGATCGCCGACATCCGATACACGGACGCGGACAGTCTCGGACGGATCGTTTGGAATTTCCCATGTGTAAGATCCATCGTTCGGCGTCGTGTCGATTATCTCGTTGATATCCGCTGAGAAACCGTCCTTCGAGTACTCGATCATCACGTCCGTTACTTCCGGAGGAGCCGACCATTCGATGTCGTTTTCCTCGCCGACAAACCAGATTTCGCCGCCGTTTGGATCGATCACGGTCAACTCGGGCGGAGGTTCGTTACCGATCGGCACATGAACCCACTGGAACGCCGCAAGCGGAGAATCGGGATATTCAAATGCGCCCGGGTTGGCAATACCCGGCGCGTATGTATTCGGATCGGCGCTTTCCACAGTGACAAGAATTCGATTGAATCCATCGGTCGGCGCGTATGGCTCAAGTCCTCCGAAATCGACCGTCCAGATGCTGGATGTCACTCCGGAACCCGCTGTCGGCGATGTCAGCGTGGTGATATCGACATCTCCGATTCCGGCGATATCAGTTGAGAGATAAATTCCTGCAACTTCACCCGGTGTTCCAAGTGGACTACCGGTTGACTGCCAGTCGAAAACCTCGATTTCAAGATTGAGATTGCCACCGAAGCTTCCGTCGTTCTGATACCAGAGCGTGCTGCCTTCCGCCGATACACTGATCTGATACGCTTCCTGGCAGTTTGCCGGAAGGTCGAAGGCTTCCACGGGATAATCCGGATCGTATGCCGGATCGGGAAGGCTCCATGACGCGTCGATTGCGTAGGCGAACTCGAATACCGGACCGCCGGCATCCATCGCAAACTGAATCAGGAAGTCGCGTGAGGCGGTTCCGGCAAGGGTTGAGAATGTCCCGCGATTCGCGGGATCCAGAGACATTTCATCGTCGATACCGAGTTCGTCGGCGAAATATTTATATGGATTCAGCCTGCTGTGCCATTCAGCGCTTTTCGGAATGGCAAAAGCGGCGGGAGTGTATCCGAAAATTGTTCCGTAGGTTGTGAACTCCAGGTAATTCCACCAGCGCGAGTAACCGTCCGCGTTGAGAAGCCGCGGACCGTTCCATTGGTTGTAAAGAAGAGAGGGATCGTGCTGGTCGATAACGAGAGCGGGTTCACCGAGGTCGGCCATAAAAATTCCCCGCACGTCAAAGCCCCTGAATTTTGCCAGTCCGGGGAATGGATGGCTTAGAGTCACGTCGATATCCAGAAGCCCGTTCGCCGGATCGCTGCCGTTTGGATCGATTGATATCGACAGCATGTGTATCGGGCTGATCGGTGGCTGCATAAACATGGTCACGTTGCATGTGAACGCCGCCGACCGGAGCGGCTCGATATTCACATCAAGCGTTTCCGTGTCGATGTGTACCTGCCACCATCCCCAGCATCCGCGATTTTTTGTATAGTCCGATGAGGATGTCCGGTCGGTTGACAAATTATCCATAATGCCGGGATCAACCACCGGCGATCCGCTACCGGCGCATCCCATCAGGGATGTCAGGCAAAGCAGGATAAGAGTTACTGAAATAAACCAAGCCATTTTTCGAGCTGACATGATTGCACTCCATGAAGTGATGATATTGAATCTAATAGTAACTATATCACTAATATAGTTGTGCCGACAACAAGCGGTAAAGACACCGGGCACTATTTATTGCGCGAAGAACCAAAAAAAAAGCGCCCGGATTTCCGGGCGCGTGTTGGTCTCCATTTATTTCAGTTTTACAGTTGCGGTTCGGCCCAGCGACTGAAGCAGACCTCCTGGCGCATCATGATTATCTGGTCCTCGTTGAAATCATCCACGCTCTGGCTGAAGGAATAAATGCACTCAACCCTGTAGGAAATTCCATAATCCTGGAACACATCTCCAATCCATGTGAGCGGAACCATCAGCTCCGAGGTATCGAGCTCTGATGTACCGCCATCCATTGTAATCAGCCAGAGGGGACCGACGTCATCCGCGCGGGCTTCATACCGGACGAGATTGCTGTCTTCCCCAAGTGGATCAGTCACCGACAGGATCGGGTAGGACAGTCCTTCGCCAAATGGCGCTGAGACTATGAGAATAGGAATACCGGAGAATTCAATATCGGGAGAGTCCGATCCGGGATGCCAGTCCACCTGCACGATGTCCATACCGCCTTCGGGCATGACAATCTGACCGGACATGATTATGCGGTCAGGCGTTATTGCAGGCTCAAACCACGGGCAGTTGAACATGACCTTCTCAGGGGCTTCACCATCCAGAATGATGTGAGGTCCCATGGCGGGATATCGTTCATCTTCAAGAAAGACCGCCTGTGGAATCGCCGCCATCCGCCCGTACTTCATGATGGAATCTTTCTCAGCCCAGATATCCTCGGGAATTACCGCCATTCCGGAATCGGTACCGGCAGGCCCTTCCTTTGATTGAAATTGAATGCCGTAATATCTGTGATCTTTTGGATGAAGCGGTCCGATATCCCATGCAAAGTGATTGATCATCCAGAACAAGGGACTCGGGCTGAACGGTGTGGGCGGGTCTTCTCCAAGATTTATCTTGCCATACAGAAACCCCGAGAATCCGACCGTCTTAAACGGGGGAACCACAACTTCATACGAGATAAAACCAGGATCGATCTCCGATGCGTGCTCGTAATATATATCCGGAACCATTGTATCGGAGTAAAAACGCATGAGATCGCAGCCGAGGCTGTCCGAAACACCGAATACATAGGCATCCGATGAAATCGATGTTTCCTGCATCGCGAACGACAGGATATTGGCCGAGGTTTCAACATATGTCGCCATCGCGTAGCCTTCGACATATACCGTCACGGTGACCGGAAAGGATACGTTTTCATAAACAGCGATACCGTTTATATCCAGTAATGATGTCGGTCCTCCACTGCAAACCACTACCGCCTGAGCTGCCAGGTTTACTTCGGTGTTGGCATCCCAGATATGTACTGCGAACTCATCAGGCCCCAGCGGTATGCTGAGCGTTCCGCCTCCCGACTCTCGAAGATAATACAGAGTTGTCGCCAGCTCCGTTAATGATTCGGTGTCCAGATCTCCACCCGGGATGATGGAAAATTCTTCTGGGTCATCCGTTCTGGGGTGATCCTCAGGCGGATTCTCCGAATCCGGGGAAGTCAGAGTCGGCGGATTCGGATTAATGACAAGCTCCCCAGGGGCAATCGGACCGTTGTTACTGCATGCGGTCATGCTGCCAAGTATGAAAAGACAGGTTAACGCAACAAGTGTTGCTGGTATTCTATAGGTAAACTGGAACATCATGCTTCCTCCTTCATGGAGCGTCATAATAATCTTGGCTTCAGGGGGAGTTTTATATACTATTAAACTTAATATGCGTTAATCGATATGAAATATAGGCGAAAATATTTGATCTTCACCTGAGATCAACCCGGGCAAATAAACCTACTGGTCGCCGTGAAATATTATCCCTTTCAAACATCCGGCCCCACAAAAAAACGCGAAGATCCATCTTTCGTCCACCCGCTTAGAATGCTGAAATAATTGCCATTTTCAGGCATTTTTCGGCTGTTGAAAATTTGGGGGGTTTGTGTGGAAATCCGGTATCAGCTTAAAGATCTGCTAAAAATCCTTGACTTATCGGATTTCTCATGTTTAAGTATTCCACAGAGACTTAATTAGATTTAATTGCCTGGACGCGGGCGCTCATTGACTCTCTTGACCGGACATTGGAGTCCTTTATCACATCAAGAGCTAATTTGAGGACTTGATACCGTGTCACAGGGAACCCTTATAGGAATCGATCAACTCGTCCTGGGAGCGACAGCCGCCTGCGATCTTCTGGATCTTAATGGTCAGGTTGCCATCCCGACGGGTACTTCGATCACTCCAAATCTCCTTAACAGGATCAAGGCAGCCGGAATTGTCGGCCTTATTGCGGGGCGTCCGGATTATGCCAGCCATCACGTCACTGTCAGCCGCCCCACCCTTGAGGTGATCTCCTCGAGGATATCTGAAATGCAGAGGCGAAGCGGTATTACTGACTCCCTCACATCTGCAACGATGGAGCTGGCTCGAGTAACCCTTGCCGATTCGTTTGCCGGATTTGTGAAGGGCGTCCTGCCTGATATTAATCCCCTCAGAATTGTCGTTGACAGAATCCTCCATGATACCGAGCTTCTCAGGTTTGCGCCGCTGCCTGCTCCCAGACCGGAGAGCGACTCGGCAATCGACCGCCTTATCGACGGGGCGATTGATATGGCGGTCCTGATGTGCTGGCATATTCGCCGCGAGTCCGAAGATCAGGATTTCATTCATGCCGCGACACTCGGAGCACTCCTTCATGACTGCGGCCTGGTTCTGATACGGAGGATTATCCTGGAAAGCGATGCCCCCCTCTCCCCGGCTTTATTGCGCGAGATCAAACGTCACCCCTACCTCGGTATGAGAGGGCTTTCCCCGCTTGGCGACGCAATTTCTGAAGTCGCGAGGGATATCATTCTGCTCCATCATGAAAACAACGATGGAAGCGGGTATCCGTTAAAACGGTCGGGCAACGGAATCCCATCGGTTGCCAGGCTGGCGCATATTCTTGATGCCTATATCGCGCTTGTCAGCCCGCGTCCGCACCGTAAGGCGGTCACGCCGCATCGCGCGATCGAGATCCTCATGCGCGATTCGGGCAGATCGTTCCATAAGGGCACACTTCGACGGTTCATCGAGCGGACCGGAAGATATCCACTGGGAAGTGCGGTTGTGCTCTCCAGCAACGAGATCGGTGTTGTCGTCGGGACTGGTGATAAAGGTCCGTTCAAACCGATCGTCGATGTTTACTTCTCGCGATTCCACCAGTTCTCCCAAACCCCCCAAAGGATTGATCTGGGTCGTGACGGGTTTAAGTACATCCGCCAGGTGATGAAATAGACCCCACCAGTTAAAAAAACAGGCAAAATCGACTATTGCAGATGTAATGAATTTCAGGCTCAACCTGACGGCATGACTTTTTCTATTTGCGTTATATCAACAAAGATAATGTATAATTAGGATTTATTTAAACGGATAAAATCGCGCTAAATTCGTTGTTTTTGAATTGAGGGGAATTAAAATGTGTCTTTAGTTATGTTTGATAATATTTAGCTAGTTTTTTTAATGCCGCAAGGGATGGGGTTTTTAAAAAGCCCGGACTTCCAGAGTATCAGATTTTTCCCAGCAATCAGCTAATATTCCTGCACTAAAATATTTAGTAACAAAAATCCATCTATGCCGCCCACAAACTTGGTGCTATTACTACCAATCCTGAATAACCATCGGGTTTGTGGGTGTCCATTTTATCGTCAATCATCCAGAAAAGGACACCCACAAACCCGCAGATTATTAATAACCTGGTCGAGACAGGATTGAGTTTGTGGGCGGCATAAATTTATATATCGATAAATCTAGTAATATTGTACTTGTTTCAATAGTCCAAGGGATGCCGGCGCTACGTATTGGAAAATTTTTGGATTATGGATGTTTCTTGTGGATAAGAGATACTTGCCTATTTTGCCGGATGAGAGGTACAATTGATGCGCACGAGGGAACGGGGTTAGAATCCCCGGCGGACCGGCCACTGTGATGGCGATCCGCTGTCCCATGGAATTCGTCACGGGTATCAAGCCCGGAAGGCGGGGACAGCGGAGATGACCCTCAGCCAGGATACCTCGCGCGCGGTATCGACCTCCGGAGACGGGTCGGCGCGACAGTATGGTTATATCTACATCTACGCGCACGTCCCGTCATGTCGACGGTTTTTTTATTATCGTTTTTAATTAGTAAAGGTGAAGACATGAAGATATACACACGAAATTTGAAAGTAGCATTAATGTCAGTTCTAATTCTGTGCTTGTTTTCAGGCTGCGTTGATAACGGGACTATCGAAGACTCTCCGGGTATGCAAAATGGAACCGACGGACTGGTTGGTGTAATTCCGGAGGAGACCATCCCGGAAATTCCCGAAAGAATCGTATCGATGTCGCCGAACCTGACGCAGATTATTTTCGCGATGAACGCGGACGATCTGCTCGTCGGTGTTGATGAATACTCCGTGTATCCCCCTGAGGCCGAGGATATTCCGAGAATGGGGAACTATCTCGATCCCGATCTGGAATCGCTGATCGCTGCAAAGCCCGATCTGGTGCTTGCCGTTGAAACGGATGAGGGGATCGGACGGATGCTCGACGGGCTGAGGCTTGAGTATGAAGTTTTTGGAAATGACAGCATCGAGGAAATCATGGACAGCGTCGGACGTCTGGGAATTCTTCTCGGGCATGAGGATGAAGCGTTTGAGATCATGAACGACTTCGTCAGCGCGCGGACTGAGATCATCCGGGCATTGGAGGGAACGGAGACGGTTGATGTTGCGCTTGTGGTCGGGCGGAATCCGGGACGTCTTCAGGATATCTACGTGGCGGGGCGGGGAAATTTTCTTTCGGAGCTTCTCGAGATCGCGGGTGGAAAGAATGTTTTCGGAGATCAGCCGATTCCATGGCCGCAGGTCGGGGTCGAATCGTTGATCGGGGCCGATCCGGATGTGATTATCGATTCCACACTCGCGAAAGGCGCAACGGAAGGGGAATACGAGGCTTTGTTGGAAGACTGGGATGAGCTTCCGGATTTGAAAGCGGTACGGAATGGAAAGATTATTGTTGCGAGAGACGGATGGTTTCAGATTCCGGGCGCGTATCTGGATTCAACTTTGAGGTTGTTTGCGCACTGGTTGCATCCGGAGATTTTTCCTGATGAAGTGGATGATCCGAATGAGTGAAAAAGGAAAAAAAGGGGGGGGGGACAGGCACTCAATTTTGCCGAATGAAATTCAAGAGTAAGTGAAGAATCTGCATCGGCAAAATTGTGTGCCAGTCCCCGCAGGATATTGAATGAGTGAATTGCTTTACATGGCGAGCGATCTGGTTTTCGGGTACCGTCCGGATGAACGGGTACTTGATGGTGTCAATTTTCATGTATCGAGTGGTGAGCTTGTCGCGCTGATCGGTCCTAATGGAGCGGGTAAAAGCACGTTGCTGAAACTTCTGGTGGAACTTGTCAAACCTGAAGAGGGAGAAATCAGATTTAAAGGGGAATCGATCAGGGAATTTTCGCAGAGGGAAATTGCGAAGAAGGTTGCATACCTGCCGCAGGAGGATGAGATTCATTTTCCGTTTACGGTCGGCGAGGTGGTCATGCTCGGACGGTGGCCGCATTCGGGAGGAGCATTTTTCGACAGCGCCGCAGATCGGAAATCCGCATTAAAAGCAATGGAAAAGGTGGGGATATCGGGATGGAGCGAGCGGCTTGTTACGGAATTATCAGGAGGCGAACGCGCGAGAGTGCTTTTGGCGAAGGCGATCGCGACCGAACCGAAATGCCTGCTCCTCGATGAACCGGTGAGTGAGCTTGATCTGAAATATCGCACGGACGCCTATTTGCTTCTGAGATCGCTTGCGGACAGCGGGATCGGGGTTGTGGTTGTCGCGCATGATGTGGGCGCGGTATCGAGATGGGCGGATCGGTTTGTTCTGCTGTCTGAGGGGAAAGTTATAGCGGATGGAACACCGTCGGAGGTTCTAAGGGAGGACATTCTCGAGAGAGCGTATGGTGTTCGGGTGAAAGTGGTCGCGGATGGACAGGATCGCGCGATCTTTCCGTTATCCGGAGGTGAGAAAGGATGAACGGCACGATTCGCACTCTCACACCGGGACGATTCTGGGCATGGATGGCGGCATTCATCGGGTTTACGGTTTTGTGTGTGATAATCGCGCCGCTGTTCGGATCGCATTCGAGTGATTTTGCGAGAGCGTTTGATTTTTCGATTCCGCCTGCCGACAACACGGATCGGACGATACTTTTTCAGACACGTCTCCCACGAATCGCGCTCGCGCTGGTCACTGGTGCGGCGCTCGCGTTGAGTGGAGCCGCGATGCAGGCGCTTCTCAGGAATCCGCTCGCCAGCCCGTTCACGCTGGGAG
>CBDUUJ010000028.1:0-13209 GCA_965370205.1 uncultured bacterium | reverse complement strand
GAAATGCTACGACCCTGCAACTGCGGAGCCGGTCGCTCCATATTGTCTACGGGTTAATAACTTCGGTATTTTTTCCTGACACGGTTTCGGTATTTTTTCCTGACACGGTTTCTGTTATAATCCTTTGTGGAGGTGTGGCCGAGTGGTTTAAGGCGACGGTCTTGAAAACCGTTGTACCGCAAGGTACCGGGGGTTCGAATCCCTCCACCTCCGCCACCCCACCCGGACTAAACAAAATATTGAATCCGGGTGCCTGTTAAAAGCATTGTGAGAGGATAATTCAGGACTTATTGACTGCCAAATGGAGTTGGTCGGGATGAGAAATAACAACATTGCAGTGCCTAAAGCCCGAATCGCCGATTTCTGCCGAAAGCATCACATACGTAAGTTGTCGTTTTTCGGTTCGGTTCTACGAGATGATTTCGGCCCTGAAAGCGATATCGATGTCCTGGTGGAATTTGACCCGGACCACATCCCCGGACTTGCCTTCTTCGACATGCAGGATGAATTATCGGAGATTCTTGGCCAAAAAGTCGACCTGCACACTCCCGGTTTTTTAAGCAAATATTTCAGAGCGAAGGTTCTCGCCGAAGCGGAGATTCAATATGTCGCAGCATGACGACAAAATGAGCCTTGTGCATATGCTTCAGCATGCACAGGACAAGGAGAGTGTGCGGGAGGACACGGATTTTTCGGTGATTTAAATGCCATTCAAAGCCCTCGTAAACGGAAAGGAAGTACAATCTTGGACCTACACACGCAAAGAGTGGAAGGAACTCGATGCTGCAAAGAAGCGGGGCGATATCGAGATTACAATGTGCTGTTGCGGTTCACCTGCTATTCTAAGAGCTGGAAGTAGGATTCAGCACTTCGCCCATTATCCCGGAAGCAAACCGGAAACCTGTAACTGGAAACGCAAGTCACCTGAGCATGAAAAGGTACAATACATCATTGCCAAAGCCTGCCATGAAGCTGGCTGGCAAGCAGAGATAGAAGTGCCAGGTCCTGGCTATATAGCTGATGTACTTGCAACCAAGGATGATAAGAGGATCGCATTTGAGGTGCAGTTGGAACGCCAGACTCTTGAGGGGACAATCGAGCGGCGTGAGAAGTTCGCCGCTGATGATGTTAAAGACTACTGGCTGTTTAAGAATCTTCCTGCCCCCAAGAGGTCAAGCAAAAAACACAAGCGGTTTGATCTGCTAGTTCAAGATAATGATGATTTTTACATCCAGCACCCAAGGCGCAAGACGCAGCTAAGCAAATTCGTCAAGCGAGTCCTGAAAGACAACGAGCGTGAACCTAAAAAGCACGAACCTGTGCAGTACGGGTATGTAACCATCCCAGATGTTACCGACCCACTTGATAGGTGCATCAAAACAGCACTCCGTATTGGAATATATGCAGCATTTATCGGATTGCTTTACGCATTATTTATTCACAAGCGTAAATGACTTTTCTCTGTCAAAGCAACCTCCAATAGAGATCGGAGCGGAGGCAACATGCCAATCCTACTTTACCAAGCAGTTATCTTCATCACAATTGTCGGTTCAGCTATCGGCTGGGGATACAGGGGAATTGCTGTAACCTCCATTTTCTGGGGAGTGTGGACAGTAGTTATGATCTTCATGCCTTGGCTGATGGCTCTCCAAATTGTCACTGTCATCATATCCTGCTTGATTGCCTTGTTGATCGCTTGGGGCAGGAGCAAGATAATGGCGAAAAACAATAAGGAACCAAGCGACTCTCATTAAATGCTCAGTCTCGTAGCACGGCGTTTCGACCCTTGCCTCTCAATGCAACTTATTCCTGATGGCATTTTCTTATTTAGTGGACAAAATTCACTATGGAGATCGCCATGAGGATAATTCGATACTCATTAATTTCAATGATTTTAGTTGCTTTGATTTCTATCTCATCCTGCGCGCGTCCCCCCCAATCCGGAAGAGAGATCATCTATCCCAGTCATGGAATCACTGTAATTCTTGCCGACGGCTGGGAAGGGGAAGTTATCAGCACCGACTGGCTGGCCTGGAAGCGGATTCTCAAGGGTCGCGAGGATTTCATGTGGGTGTTTCCGCCGCTGACCGCCAGAAATATTTCTGTTGAAGAAGCCAGGAAAACCAGGAATTGTATAAAGTGGAGATTTAAAGGGGTTGAAGGTAATTTTGATTCAAATCTCAGTCCGACGTCACCCGAATTTCCCCAGCCGCCCGGATTATGGTCGATGGACCCGACGAAGATGTCCCTCGTTGAAAATCGGACGATAACTCTGGACAAGCCCGGCCTGTCCGGAATTGAGGCAACCGCACGGGTCTATGAAATCTCACGCGGCATGGGCGATTTAGACGCCTACTGGAATACTTACGTTGTCACATTCAATTACGGTCCGAATGCATACGAATTCGTGATGTTGATTCCCACCACCGAGAACAGTCACGCAAGGATTGACATTTTCTGGAATTCGATAGAGGATGTCTCGATAGATATCCCATCCGACTAAGATGCATTTATACCGGGGAAAAAAATGAGACTCTCTGCAAGCCTTTTATCAATAACCATCCTGACCATGCTGGCTGTCGTGCTTACGTCATGCGGAGGCGGGGCGCCAACGCCGGGACGGGAGATGTCATTTCCGGATCAGGGAATCACCATCCGGGTCGCCGATGGCTGGGAGTGCGAAGTCATCAGCACCGACTGGACCACCTGGCAGCGAATTCAAAAAGGTCGCACGAACGAACCGTGGATATTTCCGCCGATCACCGCGACAAATCTTGCGGAAGGTGGACAGGGTCACAACAATCGATACATGTACTGGCGGTTCAAGGGAGTTACGGGCACGTTCGATCCGCATGTGAATCCCCTGACAGCGGGATATCCGGTTCCGCCGGGACTCTGGATTCTCGACTCTCAGAAACTGGAGCTTCTTGAAACCGAGACGAGAATTCTCGAATGGCCCGGACTTTCAGGAACCGAATCGACATGCCGTCTGTACGAAAACACCCACGGCTCCGGAGCGACATCCGCGATCTGGCACACCTACACGGTTGTATTCAGTTACGATCCAAACACCTATGAATTCGTCTTTTCTCTCCCGGATTATATCGATCATCGCGACTGGATCGACAAATTCTGGGAATCGATAGAGGACGTGACCATCGAAACCGGATAACGAACCCATATTTCTGCACAAAAATATCTAGCAACTAAAACCCATCTATGCCGCCCACAAACTTGATGCTATTATGGTCAATATCCTGATAACCATCGGGTTTGTGGGTGTCTTTTTCTGGATGATTTACGATAGAAAGGACACCCACAAACCCGATGGTTGTCCAGGATTGGTAGAAAAAGGATCAAGTTTGTGGGCGGCATAGTTGAGTTTTTAGTTGCTAAATATATTAGTGTAGTAATATTGACTCATTGATGGTGAAAATCTGAGACTCCGGGATTCCAGTCTTTTTCAACAACATCATCCCTGCCGGCACTAAATTATCCACCATCTTTCCCGCAAACTGCTCCCGGGTATGGTGATATTATTACAGATTAAGTATGATTAAGGCAGCGAGAAAAGAAAATGTTAAATCAATCGAAATACATCACCACGATACTTGCGATCCTTTCCATCCTCATTATTTCGGGATGCACCCGGGAGCTGACATCCGGCGATGAACGTCCGCAGCAACCCTTCAATTTCGACCGCATACCAGCCCTGACCGGACAGCCGGGAGATACGTCCCCCGTCCAGCTTTCAAACGGAGAGACCGAACCGATCGATGGCACAGGCGAGACTGCCGTTGCCGACACCGGTGACGGGCCGGTCGATGATCCCGCTATCGAAGCGCTGCTCAACGGCGGCAGGAACGCTCTCATCCAAGGCGACCTGGATCTCGCCATCGAGTATTTCGAATCGGTCATCGAGCAGGATGAAAATAATATCAAAGCCCTGTTTAATCTCGGACTGACCTACCGCAAGAAGGGCGACGCCGACAAAGCGGTTGAATTTTCACTGCGAGCGGTTGAAGTCGATCCCGACAGGCTCTATGTGCATCAGAATCTTGCGTTTGCATATGAAGCCCAGGGAAATGAAGATGGGATGATTGCCGAACTTGAAAATGAACTCAACCGCCACCCGGATGAACCGTCGCTTTCCGGCATAGCGGTGAGACTGGCAGCGATATATCTCGAACGCGACCTTCACCAGGAGGCATTCGACGCGGCGATCCGTGCTGTACAACTGGAGCCTGATGCGGCATTCCATCACGCAATGCTCGCGGATGTCCACATGCACAATGCAGCATACCCACAGGCGATTGAGTCCTATGAAAAAGCCGTATCCCTCGATCCTGATTTCGCCTTGCACCGCAAATATCTGGCGGACGCTCTCTGGGCTGCCGGCAGAGAAGATGACGCCCGTCTGGAATACGGTAAAGCACTCGAAATGGATCCTGAACTCGCCGATACAATCGATCCGGACCGTCTGCCGGATAACGCCGCTTCTGACGACTCCGACAATCCGGATTCCGAAGACTTCGATTCACCGATGTAATAAAAAATATGCTCTTCCCTATTCGTACCGCTGGCATCCCTGCCGGCTGTATCGCTGGCATCCCTGCCGGCTGTATCGCTGGCATCCCTGCCGGCCAATTTCCTGATATCCCGTACCCCTTGACAATACTAAACGTTTGTTATACCATTCTCACAAATTTCCAACTTGCTCAAAGAAGAAAAGGAGAAGACTATGCCTAATCCAATCTGTCATTTTGAGATCTGTGTCAAAAACCTGAAAGCCGGGACGGAATTTTACAGTAAGCTTTTCGGCTGGGAAATCCATGAGGACACTAATCTGCAGTACGGTGCGGTCTCAACCGGCGAGGACCCCGGCGGGGGTATCTTTCAGTTGCAGGGGGATATGAAACCCTACGTTACGGTCTACGTCAAAGTGGACGACATCAATGCCATGCTTGAGAAGGCAAAGGGAAACGGAGCGTTTATTATTCAGGAGAAGAAGATGATTTCGGAGGAGTACGGCTATTACGGGATGTTCGCCGATCCTGATGGAAATGTAATCGGTCTCTGGAGCAAAGAGTAAAAAAAAATGGTTCTTCTCCCAGGACCGGGGAGAACCTGCAGCAGGAAAAACAGCCCGTAGAACAGCACGGCAGTGCGTCCCTGATGCTTATTACTACATGAAAACGCACTGCCGTGCTGTTCTACGAAATCCGTGTAACTGCGAACATTACTGCGACTAATGCAATGATAAAATTAAGTCCATTCCCCGTTATTAGGAGATGAACCAATAAAATCGGGTTCAGGAAACAGAACCGGCACTACTCAGTTAAACGTCTGTATGAGCATAATCCGGAACGTGTGCTCCGAAAAATCGTTTGCGTTGTCGGATATATCGTCGAAATCCATACATTTGAGAGATGCCTCAATGGATAAATCCGTTGCAAACATCCATTTCAATCCAAACTCCAGAGTCTCCCTTTCGGAATCGTATGTGGCCTGGTTCCCTTCGGAATCGACCATCTCCCATCGCGCCCATATGCTGTACAAACGGGAACGGGGCGTATAGGAACCGCGGACCGATACCCGCTCCACATCGGTGAACCTGTCGCGACCCGGATATTTGCTGTCGGTGGTGCCGTAGAGAAGGTTCAACCGGAACCCTTTCGACCATCGCGAGGTCATCGTGACCGTTATCGTTTCCTGTGTGCTGTCGCTTAATGAATTGGCTGTGTTGTTTCTGTCGGTTGAGCGCCAGTCAACGCGGAGATCGTGACGGGCATCGATGAAATTGAATGTCTGGAGGAATCCCAGGTTAATCGTCTCCATGCTCTCGTCTATCCAGCCCGTTTCGCCGTCCTCGACATCATTGGCTCGATCCTGCATTATGAGTCCGAATGTGAGCGTGGGGAGTTCCCGTCCGAGACGATACCGAAGCTGCCCGCCATATCTCGTGGTTGATGTTGTAAAGTCAAGATCGCCGTTTACATTATTATGGAATTTTTCTAAATACAACCTTCCTGTAAGCCCGCCACGCCAGAGACTTATCCTGTCCTCGATTCCCCATAATTCACGGTCCTTCTGAAGCGACCGCCGTCCGAGACTCGCGAATCCCGGTTCGATAAGCTGCCATCTCGCCTTCAGCCTGTGTCCGCTGACATTCCATAACGCCTCGATTTCCCTCGCTTCCTCGCCGGATGTATCCTCATCGTCGGGATCGTCGAAATCATAGCTGCTCTCAGCCCATGCAGCGCGGACCGAGCCGTTGTCGTCATCGAATTTCCAGGTCGCGTCGACACTGCTGACAGTGTTCTCGCCCGGATTTCCGACTCCCTCGGTATCGGATGGTTCCTCCTTACCCCTGAGGTAGTTGAATCCGACCGTGAACGGACCGTTATCCCATAATGCCAGCCTGGTTACCCACAGACGCTGCTCGCCCATTCCCCTGCGGGTGAGATGTCCCTGTTCGTCATATTTAGATTCGGTCTCCCTTCTCACCTGCCCTTCCGCGAGATGGACTGTCACGGGTCCCCATATGCCCCATCCGTGCGCTCCTCTCGCACGCATCCCGTCGATAACCAATGGGCTTAATCGAGGGGTGGTGTCGCCGACACTGAACCCGTAGCCATTTTCCTCGATATTGAAGACATACCTGTTTCTGGGCTGCTGGTATTTATTTTCATCGGATGTGATATACAGACGGAAATCGTAATTCAGATCGTCGGACCTTCCACGTCCGGTGAGATTGAAAATCGATGTGCTGTCAGGCTCCTGGCGAAGTCGCGCGCCGAGACCATTCATTTCAACGAAAGCCGCACTGATGCTCGTCCGTCCGCTGAGAGAGAAAAAATCGGGTGTTCCCCGTCTATCCACCGGACTGGGAGGAGGGCTTATGACAGGTAACGCGCCAAGATCGAAAAGCGTTCCGGGAGCCGATGGCGCGCTCGGACGTCCGCCGGTTCCAACAAAAAATGTTCCCTGCGCGACAAGCTGCCTGACAGGACCATCGATCACGGTCATGTAAACCTTGACCGTATGCTCCCCGATCTCCAGCATACGGTCCGGATAATAGGTGAACGTGCGAGTCTCATGGTTCCATTGGGCCGTGACCTCCCGATCATCGAGGAGGATGAGGTAGAAATGATCATCGCCGACGTAGAAATCATCGATTTTGATGAGGATCAGTGTGTCGAGAGGCGCGACCTCGCTGCCTGGCGGAGGATGCAGAATAACGGCAATATCCAGAGGCTCGTGAGGGCTTTCATCCTGCGCAAAGGCTGTCTGAACCGGAATGAACAGGAGGAGAATCCCTATTATGGGTAATATTTTTCTCACACGTCCTGCGAAGAAGGCCATAGCCTGCTCCTGTTTCTTTGATTCACGGGGACACCTTTACTCCAGGATGGAAAACGTGGATGTCCCCTGTATTATTGATATCCACTGCTTTATTAACTGTCCACTGCTCTGTTGATGTCCCCTGATATTTATATCGGTCGGATGATACAGGGCATCAATCGATTATCAAATGTACGCTGAGCTTCCTGTAAATTCTCCCAAACGGCATATTTCACATGTTGAGAAAAATAGCCTCCGTAGCACAGCACGGCAGTGCGTTGTATCTCCTATCCCCGATATTGACGAGACGCACTGCCGTGCTGTGCTACGGTTTTTATTCTCAATAAACATACATTCCGATGATAACGAAATTTTTACAAGCACCTCAAATGCCAGGTTAATTCTGAATTTCTCTGGCCTCTGACAGGTCTGTGATTTCTGAAATCGCGCTGTTCAGGACTTCCAGCCTGCTTTCAAGCCCGGCGATCTCTCCAATCGCATCCCCGAACATTATCCATGAATCCGCCAGATCGCCATATGCCGCTCCAAGCGAACCCGCATCGCCACCGATATAACCATCCCATGCGGAATTGAAATCACCGATCAGTCCCGCGTTATCCGCAGCCCAGTCGGTAGCTTCATCCGCCTGCGGTTCAGGATAAATCAGAATGAATTCGCCAAGTTCCAGATAATTGAAATCATCCGGCACGATTCCCTCAGGCTCAAGAATGAATGTGCCGTCGGGAAGACTATCGACAATCAAATTTTTGATTTCAAGGAATTCAGCCACAGCTTTCATGGCGTCCGCGAGTTCCTGCGCGGCTTCCTCAATGGCATTTTGCGCATCTTCCATCGATTGTTCGGCACTCTCAAGATCGTCGGCGGCTTCCGGTAGTTCACCGAGAATATCGTTAATATATCCCCCCAACCCCTCAAGGATACTTTCAAGGATTTTATCGATTTCCTCGTCCGTGGGCATTTCCGAAGGCTGATCATCAGAATCACCGCTCGACTCAGGCTCAAGCGACTCACCCGCGCATTCTTCGGGATGCTCGTCGAGGCATTTCTGCCGCTTATCGAGGCAATCCATGTACTGGTCCCACGCTTTGAAATAGAAATCGAAAGCGTCTTCCAGCTCTTTCCAGGCTTTAGCCTCAGCGTCGTACGCATCCTGTAGAGCTTTTTCAGCCGCCGCGACATCCGCAGCGGCGGCATCTATCGCGGGCTGGAATGTATCCCGATGCGCTTTCGCCGCCGCCAGCCGGTCGGCAAGCCGTTTGATGCCGTCCTTTATAAGATCGAAAACATTCTTGAACATCTCGTAGCTGGAGAAATAAATGACAACGCCGTGATAGTTAACATGATTCGGACCCGCCGACGGATCGCCGCTTACACCTGTCACAAATACGTGATTGTCCATGAAATTATCGAGCTTGTCCTGAAGCTCATCCACGGCATCCTGAGCGGGTTGCGCGGCTGCTTCAGCGGCATGCAGTGCGGCCTGCGCATCCGCCAGACTGTCAATGGCATCATCGACATCATCCCACGATTCATTCCACGCATCCCTTGCGTCATCGATCCAGTCCTCAGCCATTTCCAGCATCATGAGTTCCCATTCGCAGGTCTCGCACGGGCATTCGCTCTCACTTCCAAAACCGGGCCAGTTGGGGAGACCCCATCCGCCCGCGCTCTCTTCATCGCCCTCGGATGCCGGAGGAGGATCGAACGGCTCGCTGCCCGGCTCAAAATGACCATCCTGGGTCGGCGGCACAGGAATATCGCCGCCTCCTTCGCCGCTGCCGTCCGGCGCCTCGGATGGCAGGCATTCATTCTCCCGCTCGCAGTCTCTCAAACGCTGCATGCACTGATCGTATGCAATCTCCGCAAGTTTGGCCGTCAGTTTCGCGGCTTCATGCGCAGCCTCCGCGGTTTTACATTCATTCGCGACGAATTCCCACGCGGACTCCATAATGTCATACAGCAACTGGCTTTGATTGAGATTTGCACGGGCATCCTGTAATTCCTGTTCCAACTCTTCAGGTATTTCAGCATAAGGGAACCAATTCTCGAACGTCTCTATGGTATTCTCCAATATCTCGACCGCCATCGCAGCTTCCGAGAGATCGTCAGCCGCTTCCGACAGTCCCGCATTGGTCTCTTCCATCAACATCTCGGCTTGTGCAAGAGTTATTGCCGCTCCAATAACAGCCATCTGCGCCTTCACCAGGATCAGATACTCATCCTCGCAATCTCCGCATGGGCATTCATCCTGACCCGATCCGGTTCCCGGACCGGTCCCCTGCCCCGGAGGCAATTGACCGGGACCCGTTCCCTGTCCCGTACCCGGACCGGTACCCGGAGTGCCGTCCTGATCCGATTCATCATCTTCCCAGGGTTCGCCCGGCGTTTCGGTGCCCGATTCACCGGGAGCCTGACCTTCATCTGCGCCCTGATCCCTTTCATGTGGTGGGACATAGGGAGCACAGCCGTTGTTCTCATGACATCGCTTCTGTTTCTCTATGCAATCCTCATATGCCTGCCACGCATTGAGCCAGGCAACCCCGGCAAGATTGCATGCATTATCCGCTGCAATGAACGCATTTTTTGCGTTTTCCAGTTGCGCGATGGCATCCAGTTGCGCCATTTGAGCCGCGAGAAGCGCTTCATCGGCGGCATCCAGTTCGGCCTGTGCCGCTTCAAGCTCCTCCGCAATCCCTTTTATCCAATCCTTGATGATCTGGAAAATGCCCCAGAAAACATCATAGTCGCTGAAGTAGATATCCACGCCCTTGTATTTGACATGATTAGGTCCGGAATCCGGCGTTCCCCCGACAACGTCAGAGAAGACATGCTTCTCCATAAACGTGTCGAGTTGTTTCTGGAGTCCATCGACCTTGTCCTGAGCGGCATCAGCGGCAGCCTGCGCTTCATCCATCGCATCATTGGCGGCGTCGAGAGCGGCCTCCGCATTCTCAAGATCGGCAAGGGCGACATCGCGCACATCCATTGCATCATTAAGCGCCCCCTCCGCGTCCTGCACGGCTCTCCATTCATCCAGACAGTCATCGCATGGACATGGTCCGGAACCTGAACCGGCCCCGGTTCCCTGCAACTGACCCGCCGAACCGCCACCCGCGCCCGTTTCATCACCGGAAGCCGACCCATCGGCGGAAATCGTGCCGCCTTCATCGATCGGCGGACCCTGCGCGCCGCCCTCGGAACCCGGCGTACCGAGACCCGTTCCGAAATCATCGCCCTGCCGGAAACATTCGGGATTCCAGAATTCAAGCGCCGCCATCTGCTCCCGGAGGAAGACCATATATTCAAGGCAGTCATTCAGATCGTCCAGGGCATCGTTATATGCATCCTGGGCTTCATCAAGCGCGTCCTCAGCATCCTTCCACGCATCGTAGAGAGCATCAAATTCTTCGTTATATTCTTCCTCAGCAAGTTCTGCCTCTTCCAGGGCTTCCTTTGCGTCGCGAAGGTTGTCCCAGAGTTCCCCATATTTGTCTGAAAACATCTCGATGAATGAATTGAGAAGCTCCGCGCCCTCATCGCCATGGAACCAGACACCAACCGCGCCGCCGAAAGCCTCCATGTAGCTCCAGCCCTCTCCGGGATTCGAGAAGCTGATATTGTCCGAAAAGATACTGTTTACGAAGAAATCCTGGCAGTCCTGTATGGCATCCTTAAGGTCACTTTCAGCCTTCTCCAGGTCAGCGGCATGGGTTGAGGAAGACATAAGCGTTAAGAGTTCTTCCCAGGCCGCATTCGCATCCTTCCCGGCCATATCGACCATCGCACCAGCCTCTTTCAGCGCAGCCCATTCATCGTCGCAATCCTCCTGAAGCGCCTCATGAAGCGCCCACCATTCGAGCCAGACCTCCCAGCAAGGATCCTCCCAGGGCCAGATAATCGTGAACTGACATTCCGCGGTCGCGCCGCCGATATCTGCTCCGATCGTCAGTACGCCGTCGCTGCCGTTATCCAGTGGAAGCTCGAGCAGCACGGTTCCGCCGTTGTAAATCTGCACAAGGAAATCGCCCGGAGTCATGCCGGGACCGATATATCCGATCGGTGTGACATTGATGCCGAATTCAATCGCAGCCGGACCGAAACCGGGAAGCGGATTCCAGTCGCTGAACTGGATACCGGCAAGGTTAAGTTCGACGAACGCGACATCGCCGGGTCCATCCATAAGCTGAATGGATGCCGGTGTGCCGGCGGTAATGTCGTCGATAGTCTCATCCGAGATCACAAGCATCTCCGCAACCATGCCGCAACCGTTTATGAACCTTTCATCCGGGTACCAGATAATATCGCCCTCGACAGGCGGCGGGGGGATCGGCTCAACGATATCGCTTCCAATGCAGAACGCCCAGATTTCACTGTATACCGGAGTTAAAGGTCCTGCGGTTACTCCTGTACCCGGAATTCCCTCCGGGACAGCCTCAACGAGCCACATATAGAATCCATCGAGAAATTCACCGGAGAGCGGGTACTGAATGAACGTATCGGTTAGTCCGAACGCCTGCCATACCGGCGGATTCGATGCCGCCTGCTCAGGCGACTGCGCGGGATAGACCGGGAAAACCGTCACAGTATATGACGGCATCCAGGTCTCCATGTAACCCGGACAGTCGCTTGCGTAAGCCGACCACTCGAACATCGTGAACGCGCTCTCGCATCCGCCGATCATGTCGGCAAACTCGCCGGGATATTCCTCAGCACCTTCGAAGAATCTGTCGGGAAGAAGGTCCGCCGGAGCACCCGGCGCAAACAGGTCAACCTGAAGGCACAACGGATCGATCTCGATATACTGCTGACCGGGTGTAACGATTGTCACGCTCACCGCAACGGATGCCATATCGCCGGTGACAATATCGCTGGCGATCATGCTTCCCATAAACACCCCGCCTCCCGCGATCATCAGTTCCTCGTTTATCGGGATCGTGAACAGGACATTTATTTCTTCCAGGCTGTATTCAGGCATTTCACCGACAATGGACGGCCAGATTTCAACGTTCTCGGGAGTAATCACGCGACCGTCGGGGGTCACAAGCTCGGTCATGCTGACAACGACATTCTCAAAGCCCTCGTCGCCGATGTTTAAGAGATGTCCCGTCGCGGCAGCCTCAACGACATCGCCGGGAACACCGTCGAAATCGATGAAAACGTCGATGAAACTCTCCTCCCATTCGAGAATTCCCTCTCCCACATAACAGTCGATTACATGAAGAGGAGGACCATATGCGTACTGAGCGTCGGGATTGGTGACTCTGAGATCGTATAAATCCTCGACAGCGTCATCACTCACCGACAGTATTATTTCGATTTCCGAACTGCTTATGAATGTCGTGTAAATATCATATATGGCGTCGGTCGGCGATCCGTAATACTCGAATTCCACCTGGATACCGTCCTGGAAATTCGCGCCCCAGAGTGTGAATATCTCACCGACCGCTCCGATACAGACATCCGCCGGGACAAGATTTCCCGGCTCCGGCGGCGGGATGATTTCCTCAAGAACCTCGAAACCACCGACTAATTCACCGTACAGTAAATCGGGATTGGTGACTCTGATTGTATGGAAACCAATGGGAGCATCCTCGTGGATTGTTAATGTGCCCGTGATAAGCTGGGGTGAATCGACCGTGACAAATACATCGAAGAAACTGTCGTATGGAAGGAACTCCACGTCAGCCCCGTCCTGGAAATAATCGCCACTGATTTCGATACCGATTGTGTTGTCGCCATAGCCCTGCGACGGGAAAATCGAATCGACAACCGGCGGTTTCGGCAATTCAAGGACCTCGAAACCATCCACAAGGATATCCTCGCCGCCATCCGGATTTGTAACGA
>CBDUUJ010000027.1:0-13286 GCA_965370205.1 uncultured bacterium | reverse complement strand
TAGGCGGTCTGGTAGGCGATCAACCCGTAGGCCGCTGAATGCGCCTTGTTGAACCCGTAGCCCGCGAAAGCCTCCATCTCGTTCCAGATATCCTTGGCGACCTCGCGTTCCACTCCCTGTTCGGTAGCGCCCTTGAGGAAGTCGTTCTGATATTTCGCTATTTGCGCGCGGTCCTTTTTCTTGCTGATCAGCTTCATTACAAGCGTTGCGACAGCCATGTCGAGCTTGCCGAGCGCCTGAACGATGAGGCTGATCTGCTCCTGGTAGGTCAGAACCCCGTATGTCGGACTGAGGATGTCCTGCAGCAGCTTATGCCTGAATGTAACCGGTTCCTTCTTGTTTTTTCGGCGCGCGTATTTGTGATGGAGGTCGTGCTCCATCGGTCCGGGACGGAACAGCGCGATTGTGGCGATCAGATCCTCAATTCCGTCGGGGGCGATCGCCATAAGAAGGTCGCGCATTCCGCCTCCCTCCATCTGGAACACTCCCAGGACATCGCCTCTCGCCAGCATTTTGAATGTGGCTTTATCGTCGAGCGGGATTTTCAAGAGGTCGATATCCTCTCCACGCATGGCCTTGATATTTTCACAGGCCACCCTCAGATACCTGAGAGTTCTCAATCCCAGGAAATCCATCTTGACCAGCCCGACCTTCTCGGCGTCATTCATTGAGAACTGGCAGACCAGTCCGCTGCTGCCCTCCATGGTCTGGACAGGAGCATGCTGCCATATCGGGTCGGCGCAGATGATGACCCCGGCGGCGTGAATCCCGCCATTGCGGACCAGCCCCTCGACTTTCCGCGCGGTATCGACCCATGTCCGGTTCAGGTCCGACGATTCGTAGGCGCGGGAGAAGTCCTGGCTTTTTTTGATTGCGGTTGCGAGATCGCTCTGCCAGGGAATCAATTTCGCAATTTTGTCGACATCGCCCAGCGGGATATCCATGACCCTGCCGACATCACGGATCGCGGCTCTCGCTTTCAGGCGGTTGAACGTGACAATCTGGCAGACATGCTCGGAGCCGTAGGATTTTGTCACGTATTCTATTACATCCGCTCTGCCCACCGGGTCGAAATCAATGTCGATATCCGGCATGCTCTTTCGAGCCGGGTTGAGGAATCTCTCAAACAGAAGCCCATATTGAACAGGATCGAGGTCGGTGATTTGCACCGCATAGCTGACAAGGCATCCCGCGGCGCTTCCCCGTCCCGGTCCGACAGGTATGTTTTTTCCCTTCGCCCAGATGACAAAGTCGCTGACAATGAGAAAGTAACTTGCGAACCCCATGCTGCAGATCACATCAAGCTCGTACTCAAGGCGCTTTGTATACTCCTCCGGGACCTCGCCGTTCATCCTTGTTTTGAGACCTTCATGCGCCAGCTTTCTCAGGAAATCCTCGGGCGATGATCCGTCCTCAGGTGTGAAATCCGGAAAATGGAACTGGTCGAGCAGCGGATCGAATGACACCATCTCGGCGATCCTGACCGTGTTCTCTGTCGCGCCGGGAGCCCATCGGAAAAGTTCCACCATCTCCTCCGGCGATTTGAAATAATGGTTTGGCGAGTAGGCTCTGAATCGGTCGGTGTCGGCAAGTTTTTTACCGGTCTGGATGCAGATCATCACGTCCTGAATATGCCGATCCTCCGGATTCAGAAAGTGAGCGTCGTTTGTGGCGACCAGCGGGATGTTCAGGTCGTTGGACAGGTCCACGAGCCGGCGATTGACACGCTCCTGATCCTGAATACCGTGGTCCTGCAGTTCGATGAAATACCGGTCCGGCCCGAAAAGGTCTTTGTAGAATCCCGCGATCTCCCGCGCTTTATCGGGTTTATCCGCGAGAAGACTTTGGGAGAGTTCGCCACGAAGGCATCCGGACATGCACACGAGTCCGTCTGAATATTTCGATAGCAGCTCGTGATCCACTCTCGGCTTGTAGTACATCCCTTCCCTGTAGGCGAGGCTGACCAGTGTGGAAAGGTTCCTGTAGCCGTTCGCATCCAGCGCGAGAAGAACCAGGTGGGCGTTTTTCTTCCTCGATTCCTGGTCGCGTTCATGCCGGCTTCCGGGAGCGACATAAACCTCGCAGCCGACTATCGGCTTGATACCCTCGGCGTGGCAGGATTCGATCAGCTCGATAGTGCCGTACATCACGCCGTGATCGGTCAGCGCGACCGCATCCATGCCATTCTTCCGGCAGGCTTTCGCCATATCCGGGATGCGGATCACGCCATCCAGAATGGAGTATTCGCTGTGGACATGAAGATGGCAGAATTTACCGGTCATGGTATGCGCTGGATAAATATTAGCGGCAATGAGTATATGCCCTGTTCCTATTCAAGGCAATGAGTCAACCGATTCCGTGGGGGATTTTTTCAGTTTTTCTTTCATCAACTATGCCGCCCACAAACTTACTGCAAAAGCGGTCAATCTCTTCATAACGGTCGGGTTTGTGGGTGTCCTTTTCGGTTGATTGATTTATTACATATTTTAAAATTAAAATAAATAAATAATTGTTTTGAATTTTTCGACCTTTAAAGGCACTCTTGTGCTTGTTTTCCATCATATAATAAGGAGACAGATATCATGACCATGAAAATTTTTACACTTTTACCATTGTTAACACTGATTTCATCCATTCTGCTCACCGGTTGTTTTAACAATACTTCAATAACAACTACGCCGATGAGGAGCCTGCAGGATGTCGAACCGCCGCACTTCGAGAATCTGGTTTTTCCGGAATCCGGGAGCTTACTGGAGGATGGTTGTCTGCTGATTACTGGAACACTTGTTGATGCCGCTGGGATAAATGTTTCCACCGTGGATGTCGATTATGTAACTACCTCAGAGGTTGAAGGTGAAGCGGGATTTGACGAGGAGGATCCTGTTTACCTCGAAATTGAAACTTTAGGCACCGACTCCACTATCCTGCGGACTATACATAGTAGTGCGTACAGGTCATGGGATCCGGAGGGACCGAGTTTCTTCGATTTCGATACAGGGGATTTCGCATTTGAATTCAGTGGTAACAGCAGAAGAATGAAACCTGGGTATTACAACCTCAGGCTGATCGGTGTTGATGCCTCTGGGAATCAGAGCAAGCCGATAGAATCCATTGTTAAAGTATTACCTTTGGAAGGAGTTGATCCCCAAAGCATTTACGATGCCAGGACCGAGTACGGTTATCGGCTGATCGGCGTGCTGGACTCATACAGAAATTGCCTTGAAGTATATGGCGGATTATATGAGGTCGATATACAGGTTATTAACGAGCTTATCGCTTATTTCGAGTCCATATACGTTAATAGCCCAAGGATGGATACATGGTACGGTCATGCCTGCGAACTCCAGGAAAATATCAACGAAATTCAATATCCCGACCCAATTATCCGTGCGGTTCTTCAAGAGGGACTTGAACAGTTCAAGGAACAAATTCTTCTCATGGTTGAACTGAAAGCCGGGCCATTTTATCCGGAGGGTTCAGTCGGAGATATCGTTGATTATCAAAACGATATCATTCAAAGATATCTGGGAGATATTTTCTCCGTGGAGAATCCCTATCAGGGGGATCCACACTCTTATCATTTCTACTTCCTGGCTTATCGATTTTCTCCTGACGATGTTGACGAAATGACAGAGATCGCAGATTTTGTCGTATCAGCCGATCCGGCTCAGAGTCTGCAGGTTACAGGCACAATCGGGTTTTTAGATCTAATCTATTATGATATTTCGCCTGATGATTACGATCACCCAATCGAAGTTCCAGGTTTATTCGTCGGCGCAGGTCTGAATTTCCATCTAATGAAATACTGGTAATCTTTGTCTGAGTGAGTTCTTGTTGAATTGTAAAGATTCTGATTTGGTATTTCAGGCACTATTCCGTTTCGTTTGATTCCGGGATATTATCCAGAGCCTCGCGGGCTTCGCGGGATCCCGGACTGATCTGCAGGGCGGCGAAATATTCACTCCTCGCTTTGTTCATCATCCCGAGTGCGCGGTAGGAATTGCCAAGACCCATGTGGGCATCGAAATTGTCCGGATCGGATTTAATCACGATCAAAAAATGCGAGATCGCATCCGCCGCTCTGCCTGAAAGGTAGAGGGATTCGGCAAGTATGTGATGTATCTGAATCGGGTCGGGAGCGCCCGGCAGCGCTTTTTCAAGATGCACTGCGGCAGCGCTGTAATCCCCATGATAGAAAAGCGCCTCTCCGAGAATCATATTGAGCGGCGGGTCATCCGGATTATCCTCAAGTGAAATATTCGCGAGCGCGATGGCATCCCTGTAATTTCCCTGAACGAGGTGTGCACGGGCGAGCGTGGCATTGGCTATGGGTATCAGCGGGCTTTCCGGGAAACCCTCCATGAAATCGTTCAGGCGGGTGGTCGAGCTTTCCACAAGTCCCAGTTCCAGTTCGAGCGCGGCAAGGTAGAGGATGAATGTATCATTGTCGGGATTCAGTTCCACCAGATTGAGAAGCATCCTGTGAGCGTCATCCAGCCGTCCCAGACTCCTGAGTGCATGAAACCCGGTTTCGAGAAACACACTTTTTGCCCTCAATAAATCGTTACGCTGATCTTCGCCGAGATTTTCAGTATCGATCTCATTCAACCTGGCAATTCCAAGTTTTGAAATATCCAGAGCTTCAATGAATCGATCCGTTTCGAGGAGAAGCCGTGCCGCGTCCAGACCCGCCTCGATATTGTCCGGGTTCAGTTGAAGCGCCCGTTTCAGTTGCCAGAGTCGCCCATCGACATTGTCCTCCGGAAGACCCCTGCTGAACATGAGGTGCCTGTCGCTTGCCGATTTCCTGAACTCCTGGCCGAGGGCATACTCGTATCCGAGCACGATTTCCTTAATGACCCCCCCGCCCACTGCCCGTCCTTTAAAATAAGTGAAATAAACATCCACTGCGAGGAGCAGAATAAGGATCAAAAGAACAAGCCCGAGGAATCTTTGATCCTTCCAGAAGGGAATTGTTTTCGGAGGGGCTGCCTTACCGGGTTTGTCGAAACTGGAATCGTAGTCCCAGTCATCGGCGAGAGTCGATGCGTCGCCTCCGCCGCGTTTTATTTTCCCCTTCGTGCGGTAGTATCGTCGCCATTCGACATCATACGAATTCCGTTTTCTCTTGTCACTCAGCACATCGTGTGCTTCATTGATGAGCGACATTTTTGCGGTTTGCGATTCCGTGTCGTTCGGATGACGGTCGGGGTGCGCCTCACGCGCGCGACTGCGATACGCCTGTTTGATCTCTTCCTGTGTGGCGTCGGTCGCTACTCCAAGTATTTCGTAATAATCGTGAAACATATTTCGGATTTTATTCGGCTTCCCCGGGATATCTCTCCTCGATTGCGGCTATCGCGTTGTCCACGGGTGTCTGCATTATCGATTTCCCCTTGCCAAGTTCACGGAGGATTTCCACGTCCTCACGCGTTCCGATTTTCGTAAATGCTTTGGCCAGTTCGATGAGGATTTCGAAATTGTCCGGTTCTGCGGATTCCGCAATCGATCTCAGCCTTGTTCGACTCTCATCGCTGTCCATTCTGCCAAGACCCTTGATAACACTGATCAATGCAGCCTCTCCGCCCGAACGGTTAAGCCCGAAATCGATCTCCCCCGCGATGATTGCATCGTAAACGCTGATTACATCATCGCCGCCTATCCCGCCGATCGCTTCAATCCCGATTCCAACGAGACGGTCGTCGGGTTCCTCATTTTCGATATACTTAATAATCTCCGGCACAAGCGATTCATCTGCGCATGTCGAGAGAGCCTCAAGCGAATAATATCGCAGCCAGAATTCCTCGCTTCGATCCTGGACGACCGCCCAGAGATCGTCCTGCGCTTCCTTTACCTCGATGGTTTCAAGCACTCTCGCTGTCTGCTTTCTGATTCGGCCTGTCGACGTTCTGTACAGATCGAGGGCGCTCAGTCCCGCCGCCTCCCCGCCGATTTTCCCGATAGCGTCGGCGGCATCGGATGTCAGACCCACAGGCCCGTACTCAAGGAAAGAGAAAAGGCCATCGAGGATTTCGGTGTCGCCGATTTCCCCGATTAATCCAAGTGCTTCCCTCGCGGCGTGAAGATCGGAGCCGTACGCGGTTCCCATCAGGGCTGTGATGGTTCCCGGAGTGTGCGGTGCGATCGCGATGATACCGTCGCGCCCGGCATGTATAAGTGAGACATTCGATTTACCCAGGAACGAGATAAATACCGGGAGATCGTCCGAATCTCCATATGAAACAAGCGCTCTTAAAGACGCGGCCTGGATATCGTCTTCGGGGTCATCCGTAAGTTCAACCAGCCGGTCGTGCACTTCGGGAACCGGATCGTTCGCGAGGACATCGAGAGCCGCTTCAATAAGCTCTTTGTTTTCATCATGAAGGAAACGCGCGGCGATTTCGCCTCCGCCCTCTATATCGGCGTGAGCGAGTATCCAGAGACCGGCGATCCGGGTGTCGGGATCGGGGTCCTCCACAGCCTGAACAGCGATCGATTCAAGCGATTCCGGAGGGAGCGCATCCGGAAGATTTTCACGGGCGTAATTCCGGATGATCCTGTCACCGCTGCCGAGTGCGTCCAGCCATAGTTCCGGATCGGAGCTGTTCTGCAGGACATTGATTTGCGATGACGGGGTCTGAACTCCTCCAGCGACCAGCCACCACACGACCATTACGCCGATGAGTGTCAGGAACCATGGATCGATTCGTTTTATTAAATTACTCATGTTTCTTATAACCGCCGTAAAGATAATACACCAGAATGTCCAGCATGTGTTTCGTTTTTTTATCTGGTCTCATAATCTGATCGGCGGTTAGTTTCTCAATCGCTCCGTGACAGGCGGCGATTTTACATGCGGTTTCCTGAGCTTTAGAGCTGTCAGAGGGAAAATCACGGGGTATGGGTTCAATCTTCGCGATGTCGTCTGATTTGCATTGAGATAATAACTTTTCAATCTCCTGTTTTTGAGGTTCGATATCCGCTGTATATTCAGGTGGACTTACAATTATCGGAAGATGTTTAAGAAATGCGATTCTGAACTGCGCGAGCGGACGGCGATACTGTCCGCCGGGCCCTTTTCGGTATAAATCCGTGATCAGTTTCGATGACAGTATCCCGACAAGCGCGAGAAACGGGATCGATGACGTTTTTAATTTCCCGACGTAGACATTCTGATGTGCAAGCGCGAAATCGTCGGTCGGGGACGGTGCGACGAGCAGGCGGTCTCCCGTTTTGCGGATCAGAAATCGTTGCCCGCTGTGGAATTCCGTATTGGAAGGTTCCGGGTCGGGAAGTCTGATAAATCCAGGTTCCGGCGGGATAAGATCGCCCATGATCTTGTCGATCAGCACGGGATAATCCGCATCGTTCGTTCGTTCTCTGGAAATATCTCGCCTGACTGCGCGAATCGCATGCGAGCCTTCACGAAGGACCGCAATTTCACCCAGACTCACACGATGCGGGGCAGGGGGAGCATCAATAAGAAATTCAATCAGGTCAAATTGATCGCCTTTTGCAATTCTCCGTTTTCTTAGTTCTCGAAAATCCCATGATTCGGTGATCTCGAATTTCCGGGCATTCTCCAGCGATCCCGACAGTGCTTTGTTGTCACCATCGACCGTACGTTGCCATAAGTCGGCGGATATTCTGGAGACTGGGAAGGAATTGTTTTTTGCTAACAGGGATTTCTCCCAGATAATTATTGACGCGGGGACATGCGCGCGTCTGAACGCAAGCGAACCGAGATCGATAATCGCTTTTATATTTCCTTCCCCTGCCAGAAGAGTACGCACGTCACGGTATCGAGGGTACTGCATCCATGTGTTCGGAGTGATGAATCCAAGTATCCCACCGGGTTTCAGAAACTCGACAGCGCGGTTTATAAACCACTTGTAACGGTCGCGGCATCCTTTCGATGTTGCAGGAAATCGCTTCGCAAGTCCGGCAAGTTCGATCTCAAGTTTACGAGCTTCGTCATTTTTTCCGGCTTTTTTCAGTGACGCGACCGGGCTTCCCTTACCGCTGTAAAACTGGTACGGGGGATTCCCGATAACACAGTCGACATTACCAATCCCGAACGGCAGATTTTCAAATTCCGAGAGAGCATCGACACATTTCAAAATTTTCTCAACAGTGCTCTTTGCCGGTTTTAAACTGTATTTATTTTCAAAATGCCATCGGAGATTTTGTTCAGATAACGCGATCGCGACCTTATCAATATCGAATCCCGCAAGACATTCGCAAGCAATTGTTTCCGGGGATATATCCGGGAATCGCTCGACAAGCCTGTCCAGCGTTTCCAGAAGAAAATATCCCGCGCCGCACGCAGGATCGAGAATCAGAGGTGTTTTTTTACTGTCCGGTAGATGGGATAGAACCGTCTCCACAATAAATTTCACAATCGGATCGGGTGTATCGAACGCTCCAAGATTTCTCGCTCGACTGACATCCGGCAGAATTGAAATTTCCCCGCTATCCCCCGACTCCCTCAGGAACCTGCATCCACGGAGAAGTTCGATCAGATTTCCAACGGTGCGCGGAGTCGGCTCGATATCGAACGACCATCGCTTATCGATATTTTTAATCAATGGAATCAGAAAATCGTCAGGCGGGATAACGGATGTCGTTCCTGTCGGGATTTCATCAACCTTTCCCGTGATGAAAAACCTGCCGCGTTCGAAACGTACGGCTCGATTGACTGTCTCGAATATCGTTTCAACTGAGATCATGGATTGGCTGTGATCACCGTCTGCTGCGCTTGAAAGCTCGCCGGAACCATTCCTCGTCAAGGCGGATTATCGTCGGACGACCGTGCGGACATGTGAAATAGGTCCCGTCACCGATGTGCTCGATCAGGAAACCGATCTCCTCGTCGGTCAGTTTCTGCCCGGCTTTTATCGCGGATTTGCATGACAGATTCACAATGAACGCGCGACGGAATCCGCCGCTTTCGGAAATGTTTTCATCGTTAACCGCCCTCTCGATCAGATCGGTGAAGGTTTTTACGGGATCATCCTTCAATGCCTGCGGAACCGCCCTGATCACAAACGACTGCGCGCCGCCGGTGCTTTTCGAGTCGGAAAATTCATCGATATCGAATCCCAGAGAGTTGATCTCATCCATATGCTCAACCACAAGTCCGGCAAGCGACGGGGGAAGGTTCACCTGCAGCGGGAACAGAAGCGCCTGGCTGATAATCGCGGCGCTATCCTCACGTTTGGTAAATTCCTCGAAAAGAATCCGTTCATGGAGATTGTGCTGATCGATTAAATAAATCGTCTGCCCCTGGTTGTAAATAAGATACGTGTTCGCGAACTGTATCGTATGTCCGGCAGGCGGGAGATCGTCGGGAAGTTCGATATCATCGAATGACGGGTACTGATGCGGAGTTTGGGGACTTCGCGGTGAAAGGATTTGAATTCGCTCACTTTGTTCTTCCGGTTGCCATTCGGATGTGTGACGGTGTTTCGATTCCCGAATCGCCCACTCGCGCTCCTCGGCATCGACAGGCGGTCTTTGATGATCTGCCGTTGGCTCGGTCGCAGGCGGCGCCGACGGGAAAACCTCGCCGGTTTTTTCATCGATGGAAACAGTCTCGATATCGGTAGCGACAGTGTCCTGGGTGCCGCCATGAATCGGATGATTTTTTTCCAGTGTCGACATCACCGCATGATAAACCGTGCCGGTGATCGCTCTCGGATTGGCGAGACGGACTTCGCGTTTATGCGGATGGACATTGACATCGACTTCCGTCGGGTCGCAGTTTATTTTCAAGACCGCTATCGGGTGCCGTCCGTGCGGAAGAAATTGCACATACGGCCTTTCCAGCGCGGAAGTGATCCCGGGGTCCTTTATCAATCTTCCATTCAGGAAAATAATCTGGTCCGTGCGACGCGCGCGATGAATCTCCACCGAACTGATCGATCCCGTTATCTTTACCGGCCCCCTCTCGTGATCGACCGGAAGCATTTTACGTGCCGTGTCGGCGCCATAAATCGCGACCAGCACGTCCTCAAGGTTGCCGGTTCCGGGAGTTCTGATTGTCTGGCGGCCGTTGTGCTCAAGCCGCCACGCGATATCGGGATAGGCGAGAGCGTAGGATGAAACAAGCGATCCGATCCGCGAATACTCAGCCGCTTCACTTCGCAGGAATTTTTTTCTCGCCGGTGTCGAATGAAAAAGTCTCAGCGATTCGACCTGCGTACCGCCCGGCCATGAAATGCTCTCAATATTTTTCTCGTTATTTTCATAGGCCAGGCACGTTCCGGTGTCCTCGTCCCTGTGACGGGTGGACAGGATCACATCGCTTACAGCCGCGATTGAGTAGAGAGCCTCGCCGCGAAATCCGAGCGTGATGATTGAATTCAGATCGGCTTCGTCGGAAATTTTACTTGTCGTGTGACGTTCGAGCAGCAGCGATACCTGCTCCGATGGGATTCCATGCCCGTCGTCACGGACCACAATCGATGCCATCCCGCCGTTTTCAATCCTGATCTCGATATGCCGCGCGCCTGCATCGAGGGAATTCTCGATCAATTCCTTCACGACGCTCACCGGACGCTCGATAACTTCGCCGGCTGCGATCAGGCGGATGATGTCCTGGGGGAGCTTGTGGATTTTTTGCCCGGACCGGTTCATGAATCAATTGGGAATAATAGCAGTACGTGTCACGGGAATCCATGAAGATATTATGGCTCTTCGCGAAATAGTATGAAAAAAAAGATACGTCGCCTATACGAAGTATGGAAATCGGAAAAAATCCCAGTGTCGCCCACAAGCGAGTCTTCGAGCTTGTGGGTGCCTGAACTTATGGTGACTTTTTTAAAAACGGGACTTCACCATGTATCCGGAGCTTCCGGCCACAGAAGGTTGTTGCCCTCTCCGAATTCGAAATACTCGAACCATTTATCCGGCAGCTCGATTACAGAATACGTACTGTGTACTTCCTTCACAGTGACCTTGCATAATTCGATCCAGTTAACGGCTGTATCCGATCCCGATACTTCAGGAATATACAGCCTCATCGGCATTTCTGTATACAGACCGTCCCCTGCGGTCAAGTGCGTTATCGCCCTGTCGTTATTGTCCGGATCCCTGCTGACAATAAAGCTTGGCTCATCGAAATTGTTGTACATGAAACCGAGAAGGTCGATGCACACATGTTTCAGAATCGAGTTCCAGTTTCTGTCGATCATCGCGCGGTCGGAGTCGAGATAACATCTCCACTGGCTCCAGTCCGAACAGGATGCGCAAAATGTGTTGTCGTAAATTGTATTTCCCGTGCCAGGATTGATAATCCTGACGTTTACATGAAGATACGAGCGTTTTGTGAATGACTCATGGACGATTTTCCGATGTGTATCTTCGTCATAGACAGGCGGAGAACAGTAGAAATCGTAATGAATATCAGTGATATCGCCCGTGACAAGCCAGTCCAGACCAATGTTGTTAATATCCTGTGGAATCCGGCTCAATTTATTGATCGAGCAGTAACGATAGAAATCCAGTCTTCCAAGATATCTCCCGATATCATTCGCAGCCCTGTTGCTGAGACCCGCATGGTATGGATCGTCGAATCTGAAAACTCCCAGATTTATCCGACCGTCGTCCCTGTCGAAAATAATTCTCTGCTCCGATGTGTCCCGGGATTCCGAGTCTGCCTGCTCGTTTGTTTCCCGGCCTGTAACAGTGAGAGCGATCCTGTGCTCGGAGTACTCCACAATCTCACAGGGGAAATGCGAGAATGTGTTTCGAGCGATATAGTCCGCGAGGTCGTCGGTTGAGCCTTCATATGTAACTTCCAGCTCAGCGATACGTGACGCGTAGTTCAGGCGGATAATATCCATAACGCCGGGAATATTATTTTCGATATCCTCCTCGAAATTCACAAGATCGTAGAAATCGATATCGTATACATTCAATGTTATAACCTGTGGAATTACAGGATCGTAAGCAAGAAGAAGCTGGGGGATAAGATATTGCAGTGCCCGCTCTCCCGCTGAGTTGATGGAAATCGTGGCTGCCGCCGATTCCAGTGTTTCGCTGCCCCCTGCCGTACATTCAAATGAAGATAATATCCTGCCGGTATCAGTTTCGATTATTTTCAGAAGCAGATCGGATTCGCAACTGTAAAGCCCGTCGGAGAAGCCGGAGTATTCGCTGACCGCCTCACCGATGATAAGGAAATCCGCATCCTGAAAGTAAATCATGAAATCGTTGATCAAATTCGCGGGTGAATCATGCAGCGCCTCATGAATCATGCCGCACTCACGAATCGCGGCGGACAGCTCCTGATCCATGACCTCAAATCCTGCGTTACGGAGCCTTTTAATAATCGATGTCTCGGCGTTTGTATATGAAGCGGTCTGATCCTCATACATTTCTGGAATTGCAACCATCACACGGGGTACGGGAAAATTAATATCGGACTCAATCAGGTCAGTGGCAAGGTCGCCGATAAACACCTGCACGTGAAGGGTCACAAGATATTCATTTTTATGGGGTCCCTCTGCCCTGATGGAGTATTCCGCTACGTAATCCGAGTAAGATTCATCGATTAGTGTGATAAATCCCGGACTTGAAATCAGACTGTTCTCCAATCCCGCGAGTTCTTCCACAGCAGTCTGCACAGCTTCCTTCAGGGCTGACTGGATGGCGATTTCACGCGAGAGGTACTCATCGGGTCCGAGAGGGGATTTTGCGCTGACCACAAAACTCGCGAGCCACGCGCCCTCATCCTGGTAGATAGTGATCTCCTTCGCGCCTGACGGATTTCGACCAAGCAGGAACAGCATTCCCGCTACCAGGAATGCCGAGATAATCAGCCTGTTAAGCTTTATTGTATTCATGACATGCCATCCCTATTCAGGATTCCATAAGTAAAACAACTATGAAACGTCTTTCCCTGCCTGTCAAATGGATCAGGGGGAGGGGAAACGGGAATTCATTAAATAGTACAGGTAGGAGTGGGATTGCTGAATAAGTTACTTCCTATAAGAAAACTCACTGTCGGGTGGCACGCTCAAGTTGAACGAAAGCCTCCGGCTTGAATTCAACTTGGGCGTGGTATTCATACCAGTAATGCTGCAGTATCCAGGAGCAGGATCAAAACACGCCCAACCATCAGGATGATGGTTGAGCGTGGCACCCGATCTTGTTAGAAATCCTGATAAATGGACCGTCATGAGTTTTTTTCCAGCAACCCCAGGAGTGCCTGCGCTTCTTTTTATGCGGAAGAGGATGACTTTATACTTTGCGGGATTTACTCTTCATTCTCATGTCCAGTG
>CBDUUJ010000026.1:0-13470 GCA_965370205.1 uncultured bacterium | reverse complement strand
GAAGGTCCGGAACCTTACCCACCAGATGGCTCTATTTTAACCGGACAGTAGTGATATTTTTCATTACTTTAACAATATCAATGAAATCGAGGTTACTTCTGACGGTGTGTATTTGCTGGTTGATGGAGCTAACTATATAGGAGTATACAGTATTACCGGCCCGGGGCAATTGTCCTGGGTTATGTCGTATAACCTTCCCCAAGAACCGTTAACCGCAGCGATCAGGGGCAATTTCATGTACGTAGCTTTAGCACCGGGGCATGAGATGAAAGTTTTTAATGTTTCCGACCCGTCGACTTTTACAGAGATCAACTCCGTTACCGTTCAGGCACCCGCATACGGGTTGATTGCTCATGGCAAAACGCTTTATGGAATAAGGTACGATTCCGTAACCGTCTATGACATTACCGACCCGCAGAATCCGGTTGAAATGCCGGGTTATGACGCATCCGGATACGATCTGAAAGCCCTCGCAACCCGCGACCATTATCTCTATGTCAGTACCGCTACTGATTTACTGACTCTCGACATTTCAGATCCGCTGAATCCAGTGCTTGCTGATACCCTAAGCCTGCCCAACCCTCCGGATATTCAGTATATGACTCTTGATGAGCTGTATTTGTATTCCTGTAACGGGGAAAGCCATCCTTATGTCACCGATATTTCATCACCCGGCTCCCCAGGTGGATACTCGACACCTTTCTCTCCCGATCCACTATCGACCATCACCGGAATTATCGGTTATGAGGGACATATGTATGAAATGACCGAAGGCAGCGGCGTACGAGTGTGGGATTTGTATCCGTAGCGGCATTCCAGGCTACCCGCCTGGTCGGCGGTTATTAACTCACGACGAAACAACCGACTCAAGTTCCAGAGCTTCAACAGCCTTGCGAAGCGATTTTAATTCGTCAAGGAATCTGGTCCATTCGCCCTTATCGAACAGATTGGATTGACGCTTGTAGTACTCGATTCCGTCGAGGAGATTCTGCTTATACTTACTGAAGTAATTCTGTTTGCGGGAAGATAGTTTCAGAGAGAATAATTTCAATTCATCGCGGAGATAATCGACATAAATTCTCAATTCCTCGACAAACATGTGAGGGCGATCGGATCGTGTCAGTAGATTTATTTTGCCGTAGATATGGCCGATCATCTCTTCCAGTGTTGCGATCCTTGAGAAGTTCACGATATTCGGCCCGCAGCATATTACCGGAGTAACATCGTGTTCGATGTCGTTTTTGATTTTTACGCTGCCGCCAAGATCGTGACAAATACAGCTTTTTGTTAACACATCCTCTGTTACTGCAGCCAATTGTTCTTTCGTATAATCGCTTTCTTTCAGGCTTTCCAGTTTCTTTTTCTGGTATGCGCGGGATGCAAAGCAGATTGGTCTTTCGGTAAATTCAGTGTTTGATACCAGAATACCCTTTGGACAGGGGCTGCCGGGAGTTCCTTCGCTGATACGGCGACGGCGCGCGATTTCGCTGTCGCAATTTCTCAGATTCCAGAATGGCACCCCAACAGGTGAACAGTTGCTTAGAAACACATCCTGGTCCGTTGCGGCGCGTAATTTTTCAAGGTGGGCTTTATCTATCGCCGTGACCTCAGGGACGAGGAGCCAGGGTGTACCCAGGCCTGTGCCGTCCATTTCGTAATGCTCCAGCATCAGTTCATTCTCGGCAAACGAACAGATACCACCCTGAACTGTAAGTTTAACCGCCGGACAGTTGTCCAGCGTGTTGCGTCCATTTGCCTCCAAAGCGCTGTTGCATGTATCGAAAAGCTTTTCCACCAGTTCATGTTTTTCGTCTTTTAACTGCTCAAGGATAGGTCCCAGTAGATATCCCGTACTGGGGAATGCGTGCCCGCCGCAGTTAAGACCGGACTCCACACGATACTCGGATACCCAGATGCCCCGTTTTGCGAGGTAGGTTCCCTGTACTTTTGCTGAGCGGAAATCGCTTACTTTAAGGATTACCTTTTTCTTAAACTCACCGTTACTGTCCGGAAAGAAATCCTCAAATTGAGTGAGGTACGTATAAAGGCGCTGGTTCATCCCGGCAGAAAAAACGATGGACGAGTGTAAATCACTAAGCGCATACCCTCGTAAAGCCGCCATGGCATCCGAAAATTCCTGTGGAAGTTTTTCATGTCCACGGTAGTATTCCCTGTCGAGCTTGGTCATGATATTAACATCAATGCTGCCGGGCACAATAAGAGCACGAAGGGTCTCCTGCATTTGAGCCTTTTTTGAAGCGTCATCCTCTGCCAGCATTTTCTCGTACAACCGCCTGGGTTCTTTATCCGGCAGCAATTCGAAATATCGAACAATATCGCTGCCGGGCACAAATGGCGAAGCCTTCAGCTCCTTCATCTGGCGCTGAACCAGCATGTTGATAAGATTCAGATAGAGAGTTATGCGACAGGCTCGTGGATCCTCATCCCGGTTCGTGATTTCCTCGTATGGCTCACCGGCTTTTTCAGCATGGAATTTCCGCAGTTGTTCGATCAGCACATCGTCAACAAGCGAAATCACGGATGAGATTCCGTACTTCGCTACACGAAGAGGAGTGTCGATAGTAAATCCTGTACCCATCACGGGGATATGAAATGTATGCATGTTTCCTGTAAATTTTGACACAAGCTATAGCGTTTCCTTTGTATATTCAGCGATGAGTGTTTTCTTCATTACGCAAACATCACAATCTTACTCATGGTCAATCAGCATGAGGTTGGCGACCATCTCTGGAATTGCGGTAACAGTTCAGGATTGGATGCATGAAGATATGCCCGATCCACAAGAACAGTTGTGAAACATAATAACCTCCCCGGCATATAATGTCGAGGATTTTCATCCGTTCCGGGTCCGGCATCCGGGAAATGTCAGGAACGGGAATTTCAGGATTGTATTTCAGACAGGATTCTTTATGGATACATGTCCATTATTTCGATTCCGTACGGGTACCTGAAATCGATATAATAATCACCGATAATAAAAGTCTCCCAGGTGCTCGAGGTCCAGTCGGTTTCATAGAATTTCCCGATTTCGACAGGATCTTCGGGAGGCCAGACCCTTAATAAATAGGAATTATCGCTGTTTGTGCCAACCCAGGCAAATTGCCCGTCAACCGCGATATCCACGGTCCAGCTTCCTGTGGACAGTGGTGCCGAAGATACAAAGACAGGATTGAGAGGGTCGGTGATGTCAAGAATTTCCACTGTATGCAAGGTCAACGCGTATAAATAATTATCCTGGATTGTAATATCAAAGACATCCCCAGGAGCGACATATGAATTTTCCAGCACCGGCAATTCGGGATCCACTATGGAGAAGACATAAACTTTATCGCCGGAGACTCCGTACAATACGGTGTCGCGAATAATCAAATAATACATGGGGGACGGGACGGAAACAGTGCTTTCCAGGTTTACGTTTGGCCAGGCAGTAAAACTGTAGATAAGGAACTGGCTGGAATGATCGGCGATATATATATGTGAACCGGTCATTTCCATGCCTGAAATACTTGCTGGTGTCGGTGTTTCAATCTCCAGACTCAGGTTCGTTGGATTAAACATATTGACAGTCCAGAAAGTATCCTGCACGGTGCCTACAACCATCCTGCCATTTGCAATTTTGATTTGATTGGGTGGATCGTCAAACTCCAGATAACCTGCAAGTGACGTATTCTCCGGGTCGGAGATATCCAGTGTTATCACCGACTTGTTATAATCCCCAAAGGATTGTGTCGCGTACAAATAATCGCCATCTACTACTCCGTTCCTGGTTTGATTGACCCCGAGTATGCTGCCGGTGACTCCCACCCACTCCGAATCCAGCGCCGCATGATAAATACCAAGCCCGGCATATGGATGAACAATGAAAACACTGGTTCCCTGTACATCGATATAGCTGGCGCCGTATGGAATAGAGCCCATCCAGCCTTCGACAGGAATGTCCGGATCCGAAACATTAACAACCGTTATAGAATTATCATTGTCGGTAATATAGGCATAGTCGCCGCGCGCGTCGACATAGTGGGCGTCCTGGGTTAATGCTGTATTGCCCCTGAAAAGCCCATAACCGGGAGCGGGCAATACCTCAAAAATGTATAAGTGCTCCATATCCAGGTGGCTTAATATTATGTAAATGAAATATCCATCGCTTGAGATATCCCGAATCTCGCCGTTGGTCCACCAGAAATAAACATGCATCGATGGACTTGATGGATCCGATACATCGTAAATGCGAATTTCGGGTTCATAAGCATGCCGGGCAATCAGGTATTTTTCAGGACCATCCGGGTCCATGATATCGAGTGATATAATTGTATCATTAAACACCAGGCTGTCTGAGATTACAACCGGGTTGGCGGGATCGGCCAGGTAGTCAAGTACAACCAGTTTTTCATCCGCGCCGTCATGAATGGCGACATAAATATAATTTGAATCCAGCGTTACGGCATGAATAGACTCAGGCTCCGTGAAGACCTCCTCGTACAAAACCGGATTGGCGGGATCGGTCATATCCAGCAGGTCCATCGTGTCGTCTCCCCAGAAGTCCATATCCATGAAACACGCGTACGGGTAATGCACTCCCGGACGCCCGTACGAAATAACTTCCGTTCTGGAATACGGAACCGAGTCCAAATCCATGGCAAGGTCGAAAATCCAGAAAGCAAAATTTCCGGAAAAATATGCGTAGTTATCATCGCTGGCAGCCCAGAGAGTTTCGAAGTAAAGCATTTCCGGAGTTACCGATTGCGGGTCGGGAGTGAGGTCGGTCAGTTCGCCATCGAATTCGAGCATGTAGAGAAACGCCTGACCGGATGACTGCGTCACGACCCGGATGTAATACTGTCCCGGCATGAGATCGAGTGAACCGAGATCGATAGACGCGGTTCCCCCGCCGACACTCTCTTCGCCAATAAGCACTTCATCGAAATTATAGAGTTCCATCCTGCTGGGTTCGGCATCGCAGTAAAGAACGAGATTTCCTGAAAGTGCGAAACCGGGATCGAACTCAAACCTGTAATAATCCTTAAAATCAGTCGGTGAACAAAGCTGTCCGGTAATGGGGTTTGACAGGTCGAATTCGATGTAGTCCACGAAATCGTCATTCGCGTCGGCAGTGCATTCGGGATCGATCACATCAACCAGCATTGTCTGGAATGCTGAAATAGTGGCAGCGGGCGCAGGACCGAATCCCTGGTCGTAACCGGGACCATCCTGCGATTTCGCCATTACAACAAGCACTGTATCACCTGCGTGGGTTGGGATGATGTCGGTGGTAAGGTCCGCAGAATACATGGCCTTTGTCGTGGTTTCCTCATCGAAAGCAACGGTGATTCCGCCACCGAACAGGTCGGGTGAAAGAATTCTCACCGCATCGATCTCATCCGCGATTGCGCCTGCTTCCTGACCCTGCCAGTCAAACACGCTGACCTGCAGGCGAAGCACACCTCCCCCGGTTCCGGATTCGCTGTCGTAATAAAGCGAATTGAATTCTTCCTGTATTCCAATCCGGTAAGCTTCGGGCTGGTTGGCTTCAATTGGAAAGTCATCCGGGATTTCGCTGGGTGGTTTTGGATCAGGCAGTGCCCATGAGCAATCCACAGCGTAACCGAAAACAATCTGCGGACCCGGGTCCATTTCAAACCGGATGTTGTAGCGCCGGGTGTTGCTTTCGCCGCTTCTGAAAACTCCACGACCGAGATCGCTGTCAAGTGGCTCGTTAACCACAGCCGCGAGCGAACTCGTTGGATAGAGAATATCGGCGAAGTACTTATATGGATTTACAGTCGCGGTCAGGCTGGACTGTGGAGTTCCGGTCAGTGCTCCCTGGGTGTAGCCGAACATGCCGGGTGCGGTGAATTCAGTCGGATTCCACCAGCGGGAGAAGCCATCCGCATTTTCAAGCTGCGTTTCGTCGGCATCTGCAAAAACAAGCGAACCCACATCAAGCGATCCGGGCGTGATCAGGATTCCCTTGACATCAAATCCCGAAAATTGCGGCTTGGTTCCGAACGGATGATCCAGTGTGACATCCATTACGATAAGTCCGTTCGCTGGATCCGATTCGCCTGGTACACCGACAGCCGTGACTCCCATTGTAAGATTTAAAGTCCCGGTTACGTTGAGATGAAAATCCGCGTTTCGCACCGGAACAATTTGCACATCGCCGGTTTGCGGGGCAACCGTCAATTTGTAGTAACCCAAAAGGTTCCTTGAATTTGCGGATGTTTCGGACTGCGTCGCGGATGAAAGCGCCAGTGGCACATCAGACGTTTCGTCCGGACTGACCGGGTTCCCGGAGCATCCAATTATAATCAAGGCAAGGAAAAGAATGACGAGAACAGCATGGGGGAATTGTCTGCACATTGTTTTACCATCCTTAAAATATAATTTAATGTATTTTAATACATTATCCGGGAAAATGAGAGGAAAAATCGATTGTTACGGTGTTATCCGGAGGGGAACACTATTACGGCAGTATAAATTATTACAGGGATATAAACGAAAAACCCTCCAATTCAGGAGGGATTATTTTCCATTCTGGCAGCCCCAACGGGATTTGAACCCGTGTCGCCACCTTGAGAGGGTGGTGTCCTAACCCCTAGACGATGGGGCCGCGCAACCTATCAATTTTACATTTTTCAATCGAAAAATCAACCCGCATCGAACACATCTCCTGCAACCCGTAACATCGGAGTCCCAACAAACCGCAACATCGGCATCCCTGCAACCCGTAACGCTGGCATCCCTGCCGGCTGTAACGCCGGCTTCCAGCCGGCATCATCTACACAATAAACGCCGGAAGGTTCCCCAGGAGTTCCGCCGAGAACGCGATAAGCATCTGCCCCATCCAGGGTCCGAAAAAATACAGCACCGCCGCGACAATAAGTATCTTCGGAATGAACGTTAGTGTCATCTCCTGGATACTCGTCACCGCCTGGAATATGCTGATCAGAATACCCACCATAAGTGTCGAGCCTAAAAGCGGCAGCGCGACAATCACCGCCGTGATCAGTGCCCGTTGTCCGATAGCCGCGAATATATCCTCTGGAAGCATATTATCTTTTCACCACCAGTGCCCAATTTCACTTGTCATTCAGCCGGTCGAAACCGGCACGGTCAGTTGAAACTCTGGATCAGACTCCTAGCGATCAGATGCCAGCCGTCGACCAGAACGAACAGCAGTATTTTAAACGGCAGGCTTATCAGAATCGGGGGCAGCATGAGCATACCCATGCTCATAAGCGTGCTCGCCACGACCATATCGATTATCAAAAACGGAAGGTAGATCAGGAATCCCATCTCGAACGCGGTCTTAAGCTCGCTTATCACAAACGCGGGGATCACCACGTACGTCGGCACATCGTCTTTCGTCTGGACATTCTCGATCTTCGCGACGTTCAGAAACATCGTCAGGTCTTTCTTGCGGGTCTGCCTGAACATGAAATCCCTCAAGGGCGCCTCAGCTTTCTGAACCCCCTCCTGGAATCCGATCTCCCCCGCGAGATACGGGGCCAGCGCATCATCATTAATTTGCTTCCCGACCGGCGCCATGACAAACAGCGTAAGGAAAAGCGCCAGCCCGATAAGCACAGCGTTCGGCGGCATCTGCTGTGTTCCCATCGCCGACCGGCACAGCGACAGCACGATGATCATCCGCGTGAATCCGGTCGTGAGCACCAGTATGCTCGGCGCGAGCGACAGGATTGTGAGAATGAACAGTATCTGAAGCGCGAGATTGACATCGTCGCGATTTTCGGTATTGCCGGAATCGATTGTAATTCTCGGCAACGGGAACGTGACCCCCGAGTCTCCATCTCCACCTGCCGAGTCTCCCGAAACGGCCGGCGATGACGGCGATACATTCACCGTCTCCTGCGCGAACGCGGGTATCGACAGCGCGAGATAGAGCACCCCGAAAATCGCCGCGCTTATTAGATAAATTTTATGCCGTTTCAAAACTGCGCGCATATGCAACAACCGGAGACCCAATGGCTCCACTTATAGTATCTGAATCGGATTGAATCTTTTTGAATATAATATTCGCAATTGATGATAAAGTAATATTTTCAGCTTCCGTAGCACAGCACGGCAGTGCGTTTTTTTTAAATCCCTCTCGATATCAATGAGACGCACTGCCGTGCTGTGCTACGATGTTATACTCTATCGACTGGGGGATTCTTCAGAAAACTATCAGGAGTAAAAAATGACAGACAACACAGAAATCACCGCCGAATCGCGAGTAGAGGAAATCGTCGAGAAACACCCGAAGGCGGTCGGATGGCTCGTTCATAAAGGGATCATCTGCGTCGTCTGCGGCGAACCGTTCTGGGGCACACTCGGCGAGTTGATGGAGAATAAGAACATCAGGAATCCGGAGAAGCTGTTGAGGGAACTGGATGAATTTCTCGCAGGGCAGGACGGTTAAGACGGAAAGCAGGTAATCAATGAAAATAATCGATACACATGTCCATCTGTGCGATGATGAAAGTTTTCAGCAGACGCTCGATCTTACGCGGTCGGCGGGTGTTGAAAAAATTGTCGTCTCGTGCCTGGAGCCATGCGACGGTATCTACAAGCCGACTCCGGATCAGTTCCGCGAGGATAACGCGCGCGTTTATGAATGGAAGAAACGCGAGAACGGATTTGTCGAGGGCTGGATATATGTGAATCCCGAGCATCGCGATGAGTCGCTCGACGAGATCGATCGCGGCGTGAACGAATACGGCTTTATCGGGATCAAGCTGGAGTGCGGATGTGTCTGCACCGATCCGCGCTACCATCCGATCATGGAGAAAGCCGGCTCTCTCGGAATACCGATCCTTCAGCACACGTGGTTCAAGATAACGGGATGCATTCCGGGCGAATCGGTTCCGGCGGATGTGGTCGTTCTTGCGAAGGAATTTCCGGATGTGAAGATCGTCATGGCCCATATCGGCGGCGACTGGCAGCGCGGGATCAAAGCGGTTCGCGATCTTCCGAATGTCATGATCGATATCTGCGGAAGCATTGTCGACTGCGGAATGATAGAAACGGCTGTCGAGGAACTTGGCGCAGAGCGGATTCTATTCGGAACCGACCTTCCCGATATCGGTTTCTGGTCGAACCTTGGAAAAGTGACCGGCGCGGATATCACCGACGAGCAGAAACATCAGATTCTCTACGGTAACGCAGTCGGGTTGCTGGAAGGTGGCTCGAAATGATAGTGGATTTCTTCACAGGCATCGGGAACTGGCCTTTCAGGAAATTGAAGTACGGAATTGTCGATCAGTTTATTAGTCTGCTTGACAGGGAAGGGATCGATCGCGCGGTTGTCTATTCGATAACATCGATTCTCGCGAAGGACTGCATGGAGGGGAATCGCGAGGTCGCTGAAACTGCGGAAGCGTATCCGGAGCGAATTATTCCATTTGCTGTGATTAATCCTGCATTCCCCGGATGGGAAAGGGATTTTAGAATTTGCCTTGAGACGATGAAATTCAAAGGGCTAAGACTTTTTCCGACATATCATGGATATGATCTCAATGACAAATGCTTTTCTGAAATAATCACAGCGGCAATTGAGAAGAATATTCCGGTTGCGCTCGCGGTACGGGTCGAGGACGAACGCCAGCATCACTGGCTTGTTAAGGTTCCGCCGCTTGATATCAACGCAGCGGTTGAAGCAATTGGTAAATTCCCGAAAGCAATTTTTATCCTGAGTGGAGCCAAGTATCCTGAATTGTGCGATGTAAAGAAATCACTCCTGCAATGCAATAACTGGTATTTCGATATCGCACGGATGCAGGGACGTCATTCAAGTCCGGGTTCTGTCGAGGTGATTGTAAAAGCGGTTGAGGAATTCGGCGCGGAGAGAATTCTCTATGGAAGCAACGCGCCGTTTCAGTATGTACAATCGTCGCTGTTGAAAGTCAAGAATGCATCGATTAGTCAGGATGAAAAGGGGAAGATATTGTCGGGGAATGGGTTGGGGATATTGAAATAACAAAAAACCGATAGCTGGAAGCCAACAGCACAAATAAATTGCAGTTATCCGGTTTTTCAGCTAAATTATCCCGGCGATTTCATTTCCAGTATACATAACTGAAAGGAACAAGGAACAGACAAATGGACAAGATCAAAATTCTCTATATCGGCGACTCGGAGATCGTCATGAGCAGGTACATCATCGGCGCTGATGTTTTCGAGCAGGCGAATTTCAACGACAACGGTCATTTCTTCCGTGACGCGATGGCGAAACTGCCGGACATCGACGTGGAACACATCATCGCCCACGATGTGCCGTATCAATTCCCCAAAACACTCGAGGAGCTTCAGAAATTCGACGTTATCGTATTCAGCGACGTGGGCTACAACTCGATGATCTTCTACACCGGCCTGAAACCGCCATACGAGTATCCACTCGGACCCGACAGAATCGGGATGGTGAAGGAATTTGTCGATAATGGCGGCGGTTTTTTGATGAGTGGCGGGTATGTTTCGTTCGCGGGACTGAATGGCATCGCTAGATATTTCGGCACGCCGATCGAGGAGATATTGCCTGTGAATATTTTCACGCATGATGATCGCATCGAGGTTACCGGCGGTTTCATGTTCAATGCTGTCGATAAAGATCATCCGATTATGACTGGGATTCCATGGGATAAAGCGAATTTTACTCTCTGCGGATATAACCAGGTCACATTGAAGGACGGCGCGAAACTTCTGGCTGATTATGATGGCGACCCGTTCATCACATGCTGGGAACATAAGAAAGGCCGAACCGCCACGTTCGCATCGGATTTCGCCCCCCATTGGGCGGGTGATTTCATCGACTGGGAATATTACCCGCAGTTCTGGGGCCAGATGATGAGATGGCTCGCGGGAAAAATATGAAAATTCATGGCAGTAAGAACGGGGAGTTATTTACCGTTATCCAGAAAGGAATGACCATTCCGTAGAACAGCACGGCAGTGTGTCTCTTCGTGGGATTTATTTAACAATAAACGCACTGCCGTGCTGTTCTACGATAACCATTAAGGAAAAATGAAACTATCATTCAGCACACTCGGATGCCCCGGATGGTCGCTTGAGAAAGTGATCGAATCCGCGGTGCGTTACGGCTACGACGGCGTGGAATTTCGCGGGATCGACGGCGAACTCGATATCCGCAAACTGCCTGAATTCTCACCCGATCAGATTACAAATACGCGGAAAAAATTCGAGGATGCAGGCATAGAAATTATCAGCGTCGATTCATCCGCGAGTTTTTCTCACAGGGAAACCGATAAATTGAAAAGCAGCGTTGAGGAAGCACGGGACTACATCATGCTTGCGAAAAATCTTGGAGCGCCTATGGTCCGTGTTTTCGGCGGACATATTCCTGAGGGTGTGTCATTCGAGGATGGCGCGGATCAGTTGGCGCATTATCTATCGCAGCTCGGTGATTTCGCGCGGGAGTCGGGAGTTATTGTCGCGCTTGAAACACATGACAGTTTCCTCACCGGAAAAGCCGTTTCGTGCGTGATGAAAAAGGTAAATCATGACGCTGTGAAAGTGGTCTGGGATATCAGCAACTGTTTCTGGACCGGCGAGCCGCTTGTCGAAACCGCTGAACTGCTGGCTCCGTATATCATTCATGTTCATGTGAAGGATTCAGTCTTTATCGATGGAGAGGCGAAGCTTGTATTCATTGGTAACGGTGATATACCAAATCGGGAAGCTCTGAAAATTCTCAAAGACCTGGGATATAATGGCTATCTGTCATATGAGTGGGAGAAGGTCTGGCAGCCCGATCTGCCCGAGCCGGAGGAAGCGTTTCCGCAGTACGTGGAGAAGATGAGAAAGTATCTTGACGAGCTTTCCTGAAGGTGATCCGTGATGGAAATAATCGATCTCAGCGTTGATCTGTACGATGGCATGACCAGATTCCAGGGCGATTGGCATGTCTCTTTCGAGAGTGAAATCACAGGCACATACGAAAAACATGGGTGTCAGGTTCGCAAAATCGCGATGGCGACCCACACAGGAACCCATATCGATGCGCCCGCTCATTTCTTTGACGGCGCAACCACAATCGATAAAGTCTCGCTCGATAAATTCGTAAGCGACTGCGTTGTGTGCAAACTTGACGGGATCGGCGAAAATGATCACATAACGCCTGACCATGTTTCGCATCTGGATGTCACTCCGGAAGTGGGCGTGCTGATAAATACCGGCTGGTACAAACAATGGAACACCGGGAAATTCTATGAGAACTTCCCGATTCTCGATCCCGACGCTGCGAAATTGCTGATTGATAAAGGCGCGAAATTCATCGCGTGCGACCTTCCGCTGGGTATTGAAGTTCATGAAATAGTGCTCGGCGCGGGAAGTCTTCTGATTGAAAATATCGCGAACCTCGACGCTGTGAAAGCCGACAGGGTCAGGCTGCTTGCGTTACCGTTGAAAATCCGCGATGCTGACGGCGCTCCGGCGCGAGTGCTCGCGATCATTGAATAAAAAGGAATAAAAAAAACATGAAACCATTTATGTTTTCAGTTGAAGACGAATCGGGCATCGGCCTGATGAAAGATGACAAAGCGATTGATTTCTCCCGCGCGTGGGAAGTCTGCGAGCTTATCAAAGAGAGCGATCTGTCGGACACATACTGTTTCTGGTCGCTCGAAATGATGATTGAACAGGAGCTTTTCAGGCTGGAGATATTTTCAGAGGTCTGGTCATTTCTTGAAGCTCACAATCTCCTGGAGGATTTTAAAATCAAAGACGGATTCAAGTATGAGATACCTCTCTTTCAGCCGTCGAAGATCCTCGCGCTGGGACGAAACTACAAAGCGCATGCGGAGGAGGCCGGTCTTGATGTTCCCGACGTGCCGATTATTTTCGACAAGGTGATAACATCGATGGTCGCTCACGAAGGGAACATCGTTTACCCGTCGCAGGTCAAACGTCTCGATCATGAAATTGAGCTTGCGGTTGTTATCGGTGAGGAAGCGAAAAATATCTCCGCCGCTGACGCGTTGGATTATGTCGCGGGATACACGATCGCGAACGACATCTCCGCGAGAGACATGCAGGAGAGGGACATCGCGAAAACCAATCCGTGGCTTCGCTCGAAAAGTTTCGACACTTTTTCGCCCATTGGCCCGTACCTGATTCCAAAGGATGCGATTCCAGACGCGCAGAATCTTGAGTTGGAATTGAAAGTGAACGGTGAAACGCGCCAGAAATCAAACACATCCATGATGGTTTTCAAGATACCGGAAATGATTTCATATATCTCAGAGCACATGACTCTGCTTCCGGGGGATGTCATCATGACCGGCACTCCCGAAGGTATCTCGGCGTTGAAGGTTGGCGATATTGTCGAGGCGACGATTGAGGGTATTGGAACTTTGAGGAATACTGTCGTGGCGGGATGAAAAAAAATGAAAATCGAAAAAGTTGACGTTATTCAGAAAGCAGTCCCGTTCAAAA
>CBDUUJ010000025.1:0-13517 GCA_965370205.1 uncultured bacterium | reverse complement strand
AGCCTTGAGGCCTGGTTTGTAAACAATACACGTAAATGTAACTAATAAGAGATAAATCAAGTTATTAGAAAATGGACAACTAACTATTGATTTTCATAAATAACTATTGCTAACATTGCTACATCCCCAAGGCAGATCGAAATATTCCCAATATATCCCCCTCAACAACCCGATAAATTTCCGATAATTCACCTTTTCCCCACTTCCGGAATCCTAATTATCGTGATATAATTGGCGTATGATTGATCTTATTCGATTTGGGAAGCTGGTCAAAATTGCGCGGCGGGGAAGGGTTCCGAGGATATCCCAGACTCAGCTCGCCGGTATGGTGGGGGTCACGCAGAGTTTTATCTCCGATCTCGAAAATGGAAGATTACGGCTTGGTCCCCGTGATCCGGAGGTTCTGGATAAAATATCGGAATTTCTCGATATTTCGCTCGAGGACGCGGGTCCTGAATCAACCCCACTTGATCCTGTACGGATACCGCTTGACCCCGCCCGAATACAGCACGATACAACACATCCGCTCGATCCATCTCAAACCCGGCTTGATCCTGGTCGAATTCCACATGATCCAACAAAACCGCAAGAGCTTTCTCGGACACGGATCGATTCGACACATCCGCTAGATTCCGCACATTCGCTCGATTCGGAGCAGTTATTCCGATATCTTCCGCTGTCTCCGCATCCGACGAGATTTCGGGACAGGCTCAGGGCCGGAAAAAAAGTCCTGACGATGGAAATCCATCCGCCAAAAGGGGTCGGGCTGAAACGGTTCCAGCGTGAGGCGATGGAATTGAAGGAATGGGCCGACGCGGTGAATGTGACCGACAACCAGCGCGCGCTCCTGAAATTATCGTCGACAGCCTCCGCGCGAGTGCTCCTTGAGCTTGGGATGGAGCCGATATGCCAGATCGCGTGCCGGGATCGAAATCGCCTGGGGCTTCAGTCGGAGATATTATCGGGATATGTGCTCGGCATCCGCAATTTTTTCATCATCATGGGCGACCCGCCGGAGATCGGCGACCATCCCGACGCGCAGCCGGTTTTCGACCTTCACTCGGTGCAGATGCTTGAGGTCGCCGGGAAACTCCGGAGCGGGTTCGACATGTCGGGACGCAAGCTCAATAAAGCTCCGAGGGACGTTTATCTGGGGTCGGCGTGCAATCCGTTCGCTCCCGATTCGGCGGTGGAATACTCCAAACTGAAAGCGAAGGTGAGGGCGGGAGCGGAATTTCTCCAGACCCAGCCGGTGTATGACACGGTCGGGTTCCGGGATTTTCTGAGAAAGGCAAAGCCGCTTGGGGTGAGCATCATTGCCGGATATATCCCGATACTCGACCGGAAAACGCTTGATCTGATCGATTCGATTCCGGGGATTGCGCTTCCGCAAAAAATCCGCCATAAACTTGAGACAACTGACGATATCGCGCGGGAGGGTGCGGAGATCGCCAGGCACACGATTCCGGAGCTTTACGAAATGTCCGACGGCGTGCATTTGATGAACATCGGTCGAGTGAAACCGTCGGTGGCTGTCCTGAGTGAGATCGCCGACAGGATCGGGAGATAACAAAAGCTCTGAATTATTCAGGTCTTTATAAATCAAATTCCGCGACCATGAACGTGTGGTCCGATGGTTTCTCCATCGCTCTCGGTTCGCGGTCGATCCGGCAGTTTATGGCTTTCTTTGCGAGTGAATTGGTGACATAGACGTGATCCACCCGCCATCCGATGTTCCTGTCGAGTGAGTTAACCGTCCGGTAATCAAAATAGGTGAATTGCCCTTCCTCATCCGGATGGAATTTTCTGAACAGGTCGATGAATCCCCACTCCCGAACCTCCGCGAGCGCCTCGAAAACCTCCGGACAGTGATCGACATGTCCCATGAGACGTTTGGAGTTGTGGACATCGATTGGCTCCGGCGCGACATTGAAATCCCCGGTCCATAGTACCTGTTGCCGTTTGGTGTAGTTGTCGTCGAGAAGTTCCCTGAACCGTTTGAACCATTCGAGCTTGTACGAAAACCATTCCGATTCCCTTTCGCGACCCTGCGGAACGTAGGTGTTGATCACGTGCAGCCGTCCCCAACGGCACGCGATGATGCGGGGGAATTCCAAATCGTCACCGTCGCGGAATCCCGCGTGAATTTCATCCGGTTCGATTTTGCTAAGTGTTGCCACACCCGCATACGCTTTCTGTCCCTGGACAACTGCATGATAACCGAGGTCATTGAACGGTTCGTGCGGGAAGAGATCGGTCTGGACCTTGATCTCCTGGAGCGCGAGGATGTCGGGTTTTTCTTTCTCAAGCCAGTGAGTGATTATGGGAATCCGCGCGCGGACCGAGTTGCAGTTGTAAGTTGCGATTTTCATATGGTCGCTCTATCGCAAAGCCTGTATTCATGCGGGCAAGATGCCCACGAGACAGCCGACGGGACGTCCGCGCTACAACAGGTCGTCCGCTCTACAACAGGACGTCCGCGCTACAAATACTACTCCGCGTTAATTTTCTTCATCCGATTCGACCGGAGCCGGCATTCCCGAAATTGCGGGCATCTCAGGCATTTCATTTATAGTAGGTATATCTATTATAGAAGGTATATCAATTATCTCCGGTTCACCTTCCATTTCGGGAGCGAGTACAAAAATCCAGTAGTCAGCCCTGGAAATGCCATCAGGAAGCGGCGCGAGGAGATCATCGACCGGAATCACAAGCACCGACACACAGTCGGCATCGGGAAGATTTCTCTCGATCCTCGAAAATGTTCCAAGGTAATCCGCGAGATGAAACGCTCCGGCTGTGTGATAAACGAGCGATTCGGGATTCTTCCGGGAGGCTGAAGAGATCGATTCGGCCATCGTCTCATCCTTCATAACCTGAGCCTCATAAAAAGTCCGGATTTTATCTTCAGTAATACCCATCGCCGCCATACCGGGCATCATCATGGTCGCGGAGAAAGCCTCCCAGTATGCGTTTTCCGGAGCCTCGAAAGTCATCGCGATAAACGGCGTCTCCTCGACAGTGAATTCAGCATTATTGAATCCATTCATCGCGACCCGTGATGCGAGCGGTCGGGGGATATTGGACGCGATCACCGGAAGTCCGTTCTCGCGGGAGAATTCGATCATCGGACGGTAGTCGGTCTGGTAATTTCCCCACGGACGGCTCTCGGCAAGAAATTCATCCTCGGAGATTTCGCCTGCGAGGTAGCTGTCGAGTAAATTTTGCACATCGCGCTCGAACATCTCCATCGAGAGGATCACATCGCCGCGATGACGGTAAATTCCCTCCAGCATGGCGAGTTCGATCTGGTGAGTGGCGGGATCATCGTGGTTTTCGCCGAGTGTCACAATGTCCGCTGTTGCGCATCGTGAGAGAAGTCCCTCAAAATCGATGACTGTCATTGTGCGCGCGTCTATCACCCGATGCGGGAGGATCACGGTATCCGCGAATGCCGGCATCGCCCATACGAGTGATATGCAAATTGTCAGAAGCAGGATTGTTTTTTTCATGGTGGGGAAATTATAGCACCGATGTGATTATTAGTGATAATCCTCGGAAACGGGGCGAATGACCGGGAGGATGCCCCGGTCGTCGGTTGGGTAGATCGCGATCTCGAAGAGCCGGTTCCAGGGCAGCTCAATGATAAAACCTGTGTTATCAAGCGGTCTGATAATCCTGAGCGGGATCGAAAGCGGTTCGCCGATTTCAAGCCATAATTTTTCGATCTCAATCGCAATCGAATCTGCCATCTCTCCGGCTTCATCATCGGTAAGCTGATATGGATTACCGCCGTATGATCTCACGATATCGAATATGTCGTTTCTGATTAGACGCTGGTAAAGATAATCATCGATCAACCGCGACAGAAGAAAAATCTCGGACGCGGCAACTACCCCTTCAGGATCAGATGAGTGCTCCCATGCGAAATCGATTGCCGTCCAGAGCGCAAGTGCCGCTCCGAGAGTATTTGATGACGTATTCCATGCGAGATATCCAACAAGATTTGGGGGAGTCGATCCAGTTTGCCACGTTTCCATAAGGCTCGGGTCGCCGCCGTTTGTGAGCGCGATATCGGCGACAATGACTCGTTGATCGCCGATTAATTCGGATGTCGATTCAATGAGCAATGGTTTTTCCATACCGCCGGAGCCGTGAATCCAGATCACTGGCTGAAATTCCGCATCGGTGTCGATAATGGGAGACGGTGTCAACTCAAGCCAGTCCGACATGACTAGCAGGTTATCGAGCGGCGTCGCGCTTTCAAATGGCCGGACTTCGAGAAGGTCCCACGGGCTTGTCCATGTTATCCCGTATGAATTTGTCCGACATGATGAATCCTGACGTTCCCTGAGTGCGCGCGCGAGAAGGAGCATCATGCCCTCATCGGTACCGTCATAGACATAATTGGAATATTCGCCGAACAGTTCCTTGAGACCATCCGCGAGCGGACCGGGTCGATTGTCATCCAGCGTTATCAGAAATCGATCCGGGTCGCAGCCCGCTCTCGAAATGAAATCAATCCATCCCCTGATCCGCCGGACATATTCCATAAAGTACGGATCGTCGATTTCGATATTGTCATTCCTGATTGCATCGAGAACGAGGTATTGCATTACGGGATCGTTTATCGTTTGCCTGATCCGGCTGTATTGTTCTGCAACCTCAGGACTGAATGTGGTTGGCTCGATACGCGGGACGGCGAAATGGACGAGCGCGTCCGGGCGGATTTCAGGAGGATCGAGATTCCATGGGTCGATTGTTCGCGATCCAATAAGTGATCCCGCAACGGCAGCATTGAGCGAGACAAGGTCGGCGGTTGATGCGGATGAAGGATCGAACTCGACCACAATGTTAATTCCAGCGATCGCGGAAATTTGTTTTAGAAGGAGATTATTCGGCGGACGGTCATCGAGTGTAAGAATACGCAGTGAGACAGGGTCATGAGCGAGCGCGAATCCATGCAGGGAGAGGAATAGAATCGCTGTAAAAAATATTGATAATCTTTTGAGACTATTTCCACTTGATAAGATATTCAATCGGAGGGGACACCTGCATTTCGAGGACGAAATGAGGTGTCCCCGAGGATATCGAGGATATTGTCTCCATTTTATTAATTCACTAATGAATATAATCAATCTGAGTTTTTCGATATGCATAAAATTGATTTCCCGACAAATTGATTTCCTGACAAATTGATTTCCTGACAAATTGATTTCCCGACAAAATTATTTTCCTATGCAGAACCTGCTGAAGATGTCATCGAGATCGTTCGCGCCGATTCCCTCTCCAAGTAATCGTCCAAGGGCACGGTCGGCGCCCCATAATTCGGTCGCCGCGACATCCTGTGCGATTCCGCCGGTCTCAAGATCATTCCGTACAGACTCGATGATTTTGTCCGCTTCCTCGATAAGCGCGCGGTGACGTGACTCGGTCAGTAGAATTTCCTCCGGACTGGTCTCCAGGTCCATTAGTTCCCGGACTTTCGCCCTGAGCTTGTCGATTCCATCACCGGATTTAACTGAGATCACCACGTATGGAAGGTCGGGAGCCTCGATAAGCGGACCGATAATGGATGGTTCCCAGGCCGAGAACAGGTCGCTTTTATTGCACACCAGCAGGATGGAAGCGTTTGTGTCGGATGTTAAGGTCCGGGTTTTCCTGACCAGTTCGACATTTTCCTTTCCAAGCGGAACGCCTGTATCGAAAACTATCAGAACCAGATGAGCGCGTTCGACCTCACGCCAGCTTCGCCGAATTCCCTCGGCCTCGGCTGTGTCGATATTATCGGCAATTATTCTGATCCCGGCTGTGTCGAGAAGTTCGGCGGGCACGCCACCGAATGCGAGACTGGCGGAGACCACGTCGCGGGTGGTTCCCGGTTTTGATGTGACAATCGCGCGATCCTCCTCCAGTAGCGCGTTCAGAAGGCTCGATTTCCCGACATTCGGCTGACCGATAATCGCGAGCCTGAATCCGCTCAGTATCCGGCCTTTATCCCAGCTTCTGAGAAGCGGCTGGAACATAGAGCTGATCGAATCCAACAGTTTGACAGCCTCGACGGATTCGATCCCGTCCACGCGCTCCTCCGGGTAATCGAAGTCCACTTCCAGTCGTGCGAGAATATTCCTGAGCGCTGCGCGTATGGATTCGATTTTCTCTGATAGATTTCCAGCTCTCTGGCGGAGCGCCTCTCGTTGAGCCGCCATTCCTGCGGCCCCAATAAGCGCGGCGATTGATTCGGCCTGGATGAGGTCCATTCGTCCGTTCAGAAATGCGCGACGGGTGAACTCGCCGGGTTCCGCGGGTCTCGCTCCTGATTGAAGCAGGGCTTTTTCAAGAGTGCGAATGATCGCAAGTCCCCCATGAAGATGAAACTCGACGACATCCTCGCCTGTGTATGAGCGGGGATTATGAAAAGCGAGAATTCCGCAGCGGTCGATTTCAATGCCGTCATGGGTCAGAGTGACAAGTTTGAATTCCCGGTCGGGCTGGATCGCGGCTTCTCTGGCAAGCGACGCAGCGATGCCGAAGGCATCGGGTCCGCTGAGGCGGATAATCGCGATCCCCGATCCGCCTGCTGACGGCGGCGGGGTCGCGAGCGCGAAAATTGTATCTGACTCGGTATTCATCCCGATTGAGTGAATGATACCCGAAATGATTGTGGATGTCGTCTGTAAATTTTCAAATTCCCTATTAACCTGAACCGATTATTTCTCCTGAGCATCTGAATGGTTGATAGCATTGATAACCTCATTAGGGATTTGGGTAACGGCTCAATAACCAATATTGACAGATTGGGAAGCGGGTCGGAAAGCCCGCCGCCCCCGACAATTTGTCGGGGGTGTTTCATCGTTGATTTTAATACATCGGGGACAGGCACCCAATTTTACCGTATGGACTATATTGAAAACCGGAAAACGCAGTACGGTAAAATTGTGTGCCAGTCCCCTCGGCTGGGTGATTTTAATTTTCCGGGTTCTATTTGTTATACCAGGCTCCTCAACTCGGTAATTTCGATTTCCGGATTCTATTTGTTATACCGGAAGGTATTTAAATAGTCCTGAAGTGAAAACTGGCATATGTAAGACCAATCCTGTTATTTGATGCTCGCTTGATTGAGGGGACACTTTTTTTTGCCCCGAAGATCCCCGATTAATTCGTTGTTGTAGAAGGCAAAAACAAAATGTCCCCGGACATGAATAAAATTTTATTAATAGGATTGGTCTAAGGGGACTGGCATGCGTTATTAGGTAAGGGGAATGGCACAGGTAAGGGGACTGGCACACGTTTTTGGTTTAGTCAATCGTTCAATTTTACATTATACCCGGAAACCCAAAACGGGTGCCTGTCCCCGTCTCCCCAAGCCAAAAGTGCCAATTATGTGTATAATCCTGACGAATGAGACTTGCGCTCGACATAGGCGGAACGTTCATCAAATGCGCGTGTGTCACCGATAACGGCGACATTGTGAAGTCCGGTAAATTTCCAACCGATCCCGTGGCGGGCGACCTCGCGTCGCATATTGTGCAGGGAACACGAAGGTTCATGGATGAATGGGGGGAGGAGATTTCCATTGTCGGTGCGGGAATGGCGGGATTTGTCGACGGGAGTCGCGGGATCGTTTATAAAAGCCCGAATATTCCCGGAGTTAAAAATCTGGAACTGGCACGGGAATTAAGCGAGGGGTTGGGAATACCGGCGTATATCGACAATGACGCCACCGCTGCGGCATGGGGCGAATATCTTTTCGGCGGGCACGAGGGAATTCGCGACATGCTTGTCGTGACCCTGGGAACCGGGATCGGCGGCGGACTTGTTCTGGATGGACGGCTTCACAGGGGAGCGAGAGGATTGGCGGGAGAATTCGGCCAGATGGCGTTTGTTCCCGATGGCCCCGAATGTCCCGGTGGCGGAATGGGATGTCTTGAATATTACATCGGGAAAGTCGGTCTCATGGAGGATTACAAAAAAAAGGCGGAGCTGTCGGAATCGGTTGAGCCGAAAATAATTCATGAACGTGCGATAGGGGGCGACCGCGCGGCGCAGGATGCGTTCGGTCTGTATGGTCACAGGCTTGGAATTGCGTGCGCGAGTTCAGCGAACCTTTTAGACCTCGGTGTAATCATCCTTACCGGGGGAATCCTCGGCGCGTGGGATTATTTCGAGGCTGAGCTGTCCAGGTCATTCAGAAAAAATCTAATCACGCCGCATAAAGAATTTTTACAGGTAAAGAAAACAACTCTTCATGGAAATGCGGGAATTCTCGGCGCCGCGTTTCTGGACAAAGTAGATTGAGATGGAATAAACTGAGAACCGGTCAGGTGTAAACAACTCATGTTCCCAAAGATACTTGCAATCCTGCTTCTTCTTGCGGCAGCGAATCCGTCGCCGGAGGATCTCAATCCCGCAGAACTTATTATGTTTACCGATGATGAGGCGGGTTTTTCGATCAGCTACCCCGAACACTGGACGGCGGAAACGGATGTCGACCGGATCCTGTATATTCAGGACGGGCCTATCGATCTGATTCATGAGGAGCAGCTTACGGAGGAAGAGCGCGAAACTTACAGGGTATTGATCCATATCGCCCAGGATGAGTATTACCTGTCCAATGTTGCGGCGCTGGTCTATCCGCATCTTCCCGATGGCAGCGAGGCATATGATGATTCCGAATCCGCGCTAGCTGCCGTCCTGGATGAATTCGAGCTTGGCCGGGCTTCGGGAACATTTTTCCTTATGGAAACATACCTGGGTGAAAGCCATACGCATGTCTATCGGCGGAATGTCCCGGTGGAAGTGTGGGACGATCAGATTCGGATTACATATTACATAACAGCCAGCCGCACTCGTGCGTACATGCTGGTCGAGACAGTCCTCACGGGATCGATGAATTACGAATCCCAGTCGAATTTCAACCAGGTAATTCAGTCCTTTCGTGCGCATGACAATGAGATCGGCGATGACGGCACCGCTCTGGACTGGGGACTTTTCAAGCCCGGCGAGGAGACGGAAGATATCGAAAATGATGCTGAGCTGGGACGGATTACAATCCGCGAGGATTTCGGAAATAACGCAAGAGGCTGGCCGATTAAAGAGGATTCCCTGATACGTGACGGGTGCTATATTCTGGACAGCCGTGATGGATACCCGTTTACTGTCAGGAATACGAGCCTTGGTCAGATAGCGTTTGATTTTTCATATGAGGGAGAGGTTAAGTTCGAGGATGGGGATGTGACAGCGGGCTATGGCCTGGTTTTCGGGTATCTTGACGGTGATAATTATTTCGCTTTTCTTATCACACACGGCGGCGGGTTCATGGTTATCGAGGAGCGGAACGGTGTGGTCGAACAGCTCATTCCGGGCACGCCCTGGCGGTATCTCGATGGTGACAGCCATACGCTGATGGTCCAGGGAAACTATATGACAGTTGCCGATACCGATCTGATGCATTTTTATGATCTGGTGTTTTATATCGACGGCAGGCAGGTCGGGAATGTGCGAACCGACAGGTATCTGGATGTCAGCGGATGGTTCGGTGTGTTTGTCTCGAGGGATCTTCATGTTTCCTTCGACTGGCTTGAAAGCAGGAACTACCTGGTTACTCCCGCGTTGAAATCCGAACCTGAAGAATCGGAAGAGTCTGAAAAACCCGATGAAAACGATGAACCCGAAGAAATCGATGAAAATAATGAGGAATCCGGCTGATAAATTTTCCGTTTTGTAACAACATATTTCTGGATAGAACTTTTTTAAAAACATTATAAACATCCCGGTATCCCACCCTTTAGGGTGGGCGATCCCGGAAACCATGCGTCTTCCACCCACCCTAAAGGGTGGGGTACCGGAGGAAAATTCAAGAATTTTCAAAAGTCTCCAGGCATGAATTCATCCATTCAGGCAGTGCTTTTCGATCTCGACGGTGTACTCGTGCACTCGCCGCTCGATCTTGCCGCGATCAAGAAAGAACTTTTCGGTGATGAGAAAATATTTATCATCGAGGGACTTGACGCGCTTCCTGAAGGGGAACGCGAGGAGAAAAATGCACTTCTGCTTCAGCGTGAGCTGGAGGCTGCGGATCGGGCGTCGCTCGATCCCGACGTGCCGGACCTTTTCAACTGGCTTGAAATTCATGGGTTGAAGCGCGGCGTAATCACACGGAACTCCCGCGATGTTGTCGAGTTGATAACAAAAAACCATGCAGTTGATTTTGGTGTGGTTATCGCGCGAGAGGATGCGCCTGCCAAACCCGATCCGGAGAGTGTGCTTGCCGCGTGCAGGATTCTTGATGTCGATCCGGTGACATGTGTGATGGTCGGTGATTTTTTATTTGATATAGAGGCCGGGAAAAATGCGGGATGCCGTACGGTTTTTCTTGAAACGGATAAATTCAGGCATCTCGACCCGGGCGCGGATGCGAGGATAGGATCACTTGCGGAATTGAGGAAAATCCTTGAGAATTGGATGTAATGGGAGACAAATACAATGGCTGATGAAGTTGGATATAAATGGAAACCGATCGAGGATTTACCGGAGGGATATGAGTTACTGGCGGATAGTGATCTCAGATCGTTGGAAACCGAATGGAAAGCAATCAAGAATGATCTTGCCGGGTCGGGCTTTATTGAACGACTCCAGAGAGAATGGGCCATAGAAACCGGTATCATTGAGAGGATATATACACTGGATCGTGGAATTACTGAAACCCTGATACAACAGGGGATTACTGCTGCTCTGATACCTCCTGACGCAACAGATAAAGATTCCGAACTGGTCGCTGAAATTATTCAGGATCACCTGGAAGCAATTGAAGGTTTATTTGATTTTATAAAAGGGACCCGTGATCTTTCCGTTGGTTACGTGAAGGAACTTCACGCCTTATTAACCAGGAATCAGCAGACCGCTGTTGGAGTGGATAAATTTGGGAATAAAAAACCCGTTCCGTTAATTCATGGCGACTATAAGAAATGGCCGAATAATCCAAAACGCCCTGATGGTTTAATACATGAATACTGTCCTCCTGAGCAGGTTACCTCGGAAATGGATAAATTAATTGAATGGCATATTGAACATATAAAAATGAAAGTGCCTGTGGACCTTGAAGCTGCCTGGCTGCATCATCGTTTTGTGCAGATTCATCCTTTCCAGGATGGGAACGGACGGGTTGCACGAGCGTTGGCTACATTGGTATTTATCAAGGAGGGCTGGTTTCCTCTTGTTGTTACCGATGCTGACAGGGCTGTATATATCAGTGCGTTGGAAAAGGCTGACAATCATGACCTTAAACCGCTCGTCAACCTTTTTAATGAGCTGGTTAGAAGATATTTCATAATAGCATTAAATCTTGTATCCGGTGAAAAATTGTAGTTCCTGCTGACAGCGGAAGTTTACTAATTAATATATCCCAGAGCTTTTAGTTGTTCGGTATCCGCCTGATTGCGACCCGCGCCGATGCGTTCGGCAATTTCAGCGCACAGGTCATCATGTTCATCCAGCAGATCGGCGAACATCTGTGCGTCATCGGGACGGTCGCGAAGAATGTTGTAATATGCTTCCGGATCATTTTTCAGATCGAACAGCCTGGGATGCAGGACCGATTCCGATCCGCCGATGTATAAGAGGTCGTTATAAATTACGCCTTTCAGATTCTGGTCGTAATGAAGCGGGCTTTCAAAAAAGATCGGTCTCGGCTCGGTTGTTTCCCCGTCGATTAACGGAAAAAGACTTGCTCCAGTGAATATGGCTCGCTCTTCGTTCAGCGATGGTTCCACTCCCGCAAGATCGAGCACGGTCGGCGGGATATCGACCAGGCTGACCCGATCCGCGATTCTCTCGCCGGCAGGAATCCGCGACGGCCATCTGATTATCAGCGGTACATGAACGACCTCGGGATAGATCGAGCGTCCATGGGTGAATTTATCGTGCTCATAAAATTCCTCGCCGTGATCGGATGAAATAATCACGAGACAGTCATCCAGAATGTCGAGTTCCTCGAGAGTTTCTATCACTTTACCGACATTGTCATCCGAAAACGCGACCTCCCCCGCGTAGAGCGCTAAAAGTCCATCGAGACGGTCCCGTGTCGCTGCAGGCCAGCCATTTGGCATGTCCTCCTGACGCATTACGTCAAGTCTGGGCACTTCAATTCCCCATTTTTCCAGAGCCTGTTTTCTGTATTCAGCGGGTGGATAGAAAATGTCGTGCGGCGCAAGCAGATGAAGCCATAGAAAAAATCGCTCGTCCTGATGTTGTGTTACGAATTGACCGGCTCGATGTACCGCGTCGCGTTCCATGTATGGATTGACATTCGGAGTGGTCGGCTCAGGCCAGGGAAGCCTGAAACGGTCGATCAGGACCTGGAAAAGAAGTTTCCGGCTCAATTCCTGATGGGTCATCTCCTCAAGATAGGTATCGAACCCCTGCTCGTTTCCGCTTTTATTGTTGAGGATTGAGTTGACCACGATCGCGCCGGTCGCGTAGCCCGATTCCTGAAGGATTTCAGCCAATGTTGTCGCGCCGTCCGCCATTTTCGAGCTTTCATCCGCGAAAGCCCCATGCGCGCTCGGTGGAAGACCGGAAAGATAGCTTGGAACGCTTGGACGAGTCCAGGGAGCGGCGGCGTAGGCGTACTCAAACAGCGTTCCCTCGGACGCGAGCCGGTCGATATTCGGGGTTCCGAGACGCAGGCATTTATTTTCCGGATAGCACGTGAGCGCGTCGGGACGAAGTGTATCGATCGTGATAAAGACAATCGGGGGATGATCTGTCGATGCGGGTTCGCCTTTTCGTTCGGCTGATGGAAGAGGCCAGGTTATGAAAAAGAGAATGAGCACAAGAACAGCGGCTGCCCAGTGACGTCCGGGAACCCCTTTCAGAAGCCAGTCGTAAATTCGCGGGATATACCGGATCAATACAAAAAGAACGGCAATCGCGATTATTCCTGCCAGACCCATCCCGACAATGATAATGTTTCCCTGAAAGAGTTTGATAATCAGGAATCCGATAGCAGGTGCTGTCGCCATTAAAAGCCACCAGCCCCACAGGAAACACCATCGGGTTTTTAATGGTCGGGATTCCAGTATCCAGACCGCTCCGGATGCGATCACCCAGCCCAGCACATACGCAAAAATCGCCACGGGAACAATCTCAAGTGCATTCCGCAACGATATATTGCCTTCGATTACAATTGGCTGGGTGAGTATTTGATCAAGAGTGCCGGTTATGATAATGACAAGCGTGCCGGTCAGTCCTGTGAGAAGAAATCGCCTGATTGAGTCGGCTCTCCAGGATTTGAGAAATATTCCCGTGACCCCGGCGATAACTGCTATCGGGATCAGAATGGCAAGTGCGAGCAGGATGAATCCCCCGAGCGCGTAGAGTGCGAAATGGGTCCAGGTAATGATTGACGCGAGATGGTGCCGCATTGAATCCGCCGCGAACGCGGTCTGCCATCCCGCGAGAAGGAGTCCGACCCACAGGGAGATCGCAAGCGATTCATGGAATATTGTCCGGATATT